>JAYUXA010000329.1:0-2537 GCA_043753245.1 Chitinophagaceae bacterium | reverse complement strand
AATTTTCTGCGGAGCCGGTTTATCAGCAATATTGCCCGATGCAAAAAGCATCATGGCTCAGCAACATTAAGGCAATAAAAAATCCTTATTATGGTAGTGCCATGTTAACCTGCGGCAATGTAAAAGCAACTTTGTAATATCCCACTTTATGCAATTCCCTGATAGCAGGGGATTGCATTTTATTACTTCAAAAGAAATACATGAAAAAAAAACTATTGATTTGCTTTACAGCAGTAATCACTTTTGGAGCCTGCAGCAGCGGCACTGATAAATCTACACCAACGGATAAAAAAGAGAAAGATGTATCTCTTGCGACGAATACTGCGAAAGTAACTGAGCCTTCGGAGGATAATTCAAATACCGCAGAATCCATGAAGGAAATGGTGGGTCAGTATTTGCAGATAAAAAATGCCCTGGTAAATGATAATGGCGAGGAAGCGGCCACTGCAGGGAATGCTTTTGTAGCATCAATGGGGAAAATGGAAAAAACTACTATGTCGCCTGAAAAAGTAAAAATATGGGATGACCTTTCTGATGATGCCAAAGAAATGGCCGGGCATATAGGTATGAACGGGGCTAAGCTTGATCACCAACGGGAACATTTTGATATGCTGAGTAAAGACATGTATGACATGGTAAAAACTTTCGGTACTGATCAAACTCTTTATGTGGCACATTGCCCGATGTTTAATAAAAAGAAAGGCGCTGACTGGCTCAGTGAAACAAGGGAAATTAAAAATCCTTATTACGGAAAAGAGATGCTGACATGCGGATCGATAAAAGAAGAAATTAAATGAGATGAAACTCTTAAAAAAAATCTTGTTGTTGCTTTTGGTCGTCTTTCTTGTAATTCAGTTTATCCGGCCCGAACGCAATACAAATAGTACGCTTCTTCCTGCAGATATAAGCAAGACAGTTTACGTCCCGGAAAATGTTTCTGTTATTCTAAAGAACTCCTGTTACGATTGTCACGCCAATTATACCCGATATCCGTGGTACATGAATATTCAGCCGATAGGTTGGTTGATGGCTGATCATATCAAAGACGGAAAAAGCGACCTCAATTTCAGTGAGTTTGGTAATTACTCCAAAAGAAAACAAACGAATAAATTAAGGAATATAGAGACCACAATAATGGAAGGTGAAATGCCTGTATCTTCTTATACTGCGTTGCACCGTAATGCAAAATTAAATGAGGCTGAAAAAAAACTGATCAGTGAGTGGGTATCGGCTGCCAAAGACAGCATAGCGCTAAAAAATTAAACATGTTCAACCGGATCGGAAATATGTTGCTGAAAATAATCAAAGGAATTTTTCTGCGAAAGAAAAGTTGCTGCAAATAATCTTACATAAACTATGAAATATTTATTTCTGATACTCATTCTTTTTTCTGCATCGTCTGTTTTTGCACAGCACGATATGCATAATATGCCTACCCGACAATCCGGGGCGGCGATGCCTAAAGCAAAACCTGCGCAACAGGTTATATATACATGCCCCATGCACCCGGAGATCCGGAGTTCGAAACCCGGTAATTGCCCCAAATGCGGGATGAAGCTGGTGCCTGTAAAAACTGCACCCACTCCTAAAACGTCAGTAAGCAAACCGACTCCAAAGCCTGCCTCGGTAAAACCCGTTGCAGAAAAACCGCATGACATGTCCGATATGAAAGGCCATGACATGAATAACATGGATATGAATGCCGGCGTAAAAAAAGAATTAAATCAAATGGTATCCGTTTCTTACACCTGCCCTATGCACCCGGAAATTCATTCGCCAAAACCGGGAAATTGTCCAAAGTGCGGAATGAAACTGGTAAAAGAAAAACAAAAAAATGCTCCCGTAAATCACGATGGAATGGTAATGCCAAATGAGAAAGCCAAATCGGATGACATGAATATAGACCATAGTAAAATGAATTCAGATAACAATATGGGTAATACAGATATGGGCGGGATTGATATGGCAAAACAAAATCTTGGCCCTATCAAATACATCACAACAAACATAAAGCCCCGCACTGTTCGCTATGATCTATATATCCGGGATACTATGGTCACTTTCGGCAAGAACCCTACAAGAGCTATTGCGGTAAACGGTCAGATACCTATGCCCACGCTCACTTTCACTGAGGGCGACACCGCAGAAATATGGGTGCATAACGAATTAAAAGAAATGACCTCATTGCACTGGCATGGCCTTTTTTTACCCAATAAAATGGATGGTGTTCCATACCTTACCCAAATGCCCATTAAGCCGGGCGCAACCTATCTGTATAAATTTCCTATCGTGCAGCACGGTACGCATTGGTATCATAGCCACAGTGGCTTGCAGGAACAAATAGGCATGTACGGTGCCTTTATCATGAATAAAAGAGAGGAATGGGATATTCCCACAATACCCGTGGTATTAAGTGAATGGCTGGATATGAACCCTAATGAAGTTCACCGCAGTTTACGTGCGGCTTCCGATTGGTTTGCCGTGCAAAAAGGTGCTGAGCAGACCTATGCAGAAGCAATAAAATTGGGTTGGTTTAA
>JAYUXA010000328.1:0-5530 GCA_043753245.1 Chitinophagaceae bacterium | reverse complement strand
GAATGTTGCCTGCACCTCAGGGTAGGGCTTACCGTCTTCGCAAGCGCAGCAATCATGTTACTTTATCTGTTGATGTTAAACTATAATTGAAACAAAATTTTAAACCATAATATGGGTCAGAAAACAAATCCAATTGGTGCCAGGCTAGGGATCATCCGCGGATGGGAGTCGAACTGGTATGGTAATAAAAGAGATTACTCCACGAAGTTGATCGAGGACAACAGGATCAGAACCTACCTGAATGCCCGTATCAATAAAGGGGGCATCTCTAAAATTGTGATCGAGCGTACGTTGAATAAGCTCATCATTACTGTTCACACGTCTAAACCGGGAATTATCATTGGTAAAGGCGGTGGTGAGGTTGACCGTATAAAAGAAGAGTTAAAAAAACTTACAGGAAAGGAAGATGTTCAGATTAATATTCTCGAAATACGCCGTCCTGAACTGGATGCAATGATCGTTGCTGATACGATTGCTCGCCAGATCGAAAATCGTATTAATTACAAACGTGCTATCAAAATGTCCATTGCATCCTCTATGCGAATGGGTGCGGAAGGCATTAAAATAAAAGTTGCCGGTCGTTTGGGTGGATCTGAAATAGCCCGTACCGAAGAAATCAAGCAGGGCCGCACGCCATTGCATACTCTTCGGATGGACATTGATTATGCCAATGTATTTGCACTGACCGTATATGGTAAAATAGGCATTAAAGTGTGGATCTGTAAGGGTGAAGTGCTTGGAAAAAGAGATCTTAATCCGAATATGGTAGGTGGAAAAGTGGAAGGTGCCGAAAACCGTACCCCAAGAATGGAAGGCGGCAGACCGGAAAGACGTGATGACAGAAGAGGTGGTCCTGGCGGCGGTGCAGGTGGCGAGCGTAGAGGTGGACCGGGTGGTACAGGCGCGGGTGGTCCTCGCCGGGATAGTACAAGAAGATAATTACAAACATTCATTTTAATTTTCTATAGATGTTACAGCCTAAAAGAACCAAACACAGGAAAGCGCAAAAGGGGCGCATCCGCCAGGTGGCTAAAAGAGGAGCAACCATTGCTTTCGGTTCATTTGCATTAAAAGCCCTTGAACCAATCTGGCTCACCAACAGGCAGATAGAAGCGGCAAGGCAGGCACTAACCAGAAGCATGAAACGGGAAGGAAATGTATGGATCAGAGTTTTCCCTGACAAACCGATCACCAGAAAACCACAGGAAGTGAGAATGGGTAAAGGAAAGGGTAACCCTGAATTTTGGGCAGCAGTAGTAGAACCAGGCCGTATCCTGTTCGAGTGTGACGGTGTTCCGGCAAGCGTTGCGAAAGAATCACTGGAGCTGGCGGCACAGAAATTACCGATCAGGACCAAATTCATCATCCGCAGGGATTACCAGGCATAAACTAATCAACTTACAAATTTCATAAGATGTCAAAGAGAATCGATTTTGTAAAAGGGCTTATAGATATGAGCGATGCTGATCTGAGAGCCAGGATAAAGGAGGATGAACTCCGTTTGAAGAAGCTGGAATTTGCACACGCCATCTCTCCTTTGGAAAATCCAATGAGCATTCGTGCACTCCGCAAGGATGTAGCCCGTTTGAAAACCCAATTGCAAAAGAAAGTATTAGGTGTTTAACCTATCTAAATAACAAATAAAATGGTTGAAAGAAATTTACGCAAAACCAGAACCGGGCTGGTCACCAGCAATAAGATGGATAAGACCATTACTGTTGCTGTGGAAAGAAAAGTTAAGCACCCGATATATGGAAAGTTCGTGAAAAAAACGACCAAGTTCCATGCGCACGATGAAAAGAATGAATGTACTATCGGCGATACGGTAAAAATTATGGAAACACGTCCATTAAGCAAAACAAAGCGCTGGAGACTGGTGGAAGTAGTAGAAAAGGCGAAATAACGGTTCTGAAATTCGAATGTTTATAATTGCTGACGGCATGGGCCGGCAGCTCAAAGCTTAATAAAATGATTCAGCAGGAAAGCAGATTAAATGTAGCTGATAACAGTGGAGCAAAGGAAGTATTGTGTATCCGGGTATTAGGAAACAGTGGTCAGGATTACGCCAAGATCGGTGACAAGATCGTTGTATCTGTCAAAGATGCGATTCCAGCCGGCGGAATTAAAAAAGGAACTGTTGTAAAGGCGGTCATTGTTCGTACAAAAAATAAATTACGCAGGAAAGATGGATCTTATATCCGTTTTGATGACAATGCGGTGGTATTGCTGAACCAGTCTGATGAGCCACGTGGTACCCGTATCTTTGGTCCGGTGGCAAGAGAACTTCGTGACAAGGGATACATGAAAATTATTTCCCTGGCGCCAGAAGTTCTTTAATTAAACTAAAATCGAAACAAACTCTCCCTGGAGAGCAAATGAAAATACAATGAGTAACAGATTCAAACCCAAATTCAGCATCAGGAAAGGTGATACCGTAGTGGTGATCACCGGTGACGATAAGGACGTGAAAAAGCCCCGTAAGGTGCTGGAAGTATTTCCTGATAAAGGCCGTGTCCTGGTGGAAGGCGCGAATATTATTACCAAGCATACCAAGCCTTCTGCCCGCGACACCAAAGGTGGGATTGTGAAAAAAGAAGCTTCCATTAATATATCCAATGTGATGTTGTGGGATGCTAAGAGTGGTGCAGCTACAAAAGTAAAGCGCACAAGAGAAAATGGAAAGCTTGTCCGTATTTCTAAAAAATCAGGTGAGGTTATTAAATACTAATTAAGCAATGAGCACAACAAAATATACTCCGAGATTAGCTGACAAGTACAAAAAAGACGTTGTACCCGTGCTGATGAAACGTTTCAATTATGATAGCGTGATGCAGGTTCCCCGTCTTGAAAAGATTTGTTTGAACCGAGGCGTGAACGGTGCGGTAACAGACAAAAAGCTGGTGGACGTAGCAGTAGAAGAACTAACGCAGATCACCGGACAAAGAGCTGTCCCTACTTCTTCCAAGAAGGATATTTCGAATTTCAAGCTTCGTAAGAATATGCCAATCGGAGCACGTGTGACGCTGAGGGGAATAAAAATGTATGAATTTCTAGACAGGTTCATCGCTGCAGCATTGCCACGTGTCCGCGATTTTAAAGGGATCAATGAAAAAGCATTTGATGGCCGCGGCAATTATACCCTTGGGATCACCGAGCAGATCATTTTTCCTGAAGTAGATATTGATAAGGTAAATAAGATCACCGGGCTGGATATCACCTTTGTCACTACTGCAGACACCAATGAGGAAGCATATGAATTGCTGAAGGAAATGGGAATGCCATTCCGTAAAAAAGATCAGGCTCAATAATTTAATAAATAACAGATTAACCTATAATTATGGCAAAAGAATCGGTAAAAGCCAGGCAGAGGAAGAGAGAAAGAATGGTGGCCAAATATGCTGACAAACGTGCTGAGTTAAAAGCTGCGGGTGATTTTAAAGCGTTGGATCAACTTCCAAGAAACTCTTCTAAAGTTCGCTTGAAGAACCGTTGTCAGCTGACAGGCCGTCCGAGAGGATATATCCGTTATTTCGGATTGTCCAGAGTAATGTTTCGCGACATGGCACTGGCAGGAAAGATTCCCGGAATCCGCAAGGCGAGCTGGTAATCAATATAACAAACTACTTATTACATCTACAAGCATAAATAGATTATGGTAACAGATCCTATAGCAGATTTCCTTACAAGAGTGCGCAACGCACAGTTAGCGGGACATAGAATTGTGGAAATTCCTGCTTCAAACCTGAAAAAACGTATCACAGAGATACTTTACGACCAGGGATATATTCTCAAATATAAATTTGAGGATGATACTAAACAAGGGGTGATCAAGATCGCATTAAAGTACGATCCGTTGTCCAAAGAGCCGGCTATCCGTTCGCTGGAAAGGATCAGCCGTCCGGGTCTTCGCCAATATTCCAGCCCTGCAGAATTTAAACGCGTGAAGAATGGTCTAGGCGTAGCTATACTCAGTACCTCCAGGGGTGTAATGACGGATAAGCAGGCCAAGACGCAGAATGTAGGCGGGGAAGTATTGTGCTACATTTATTGATAAACTGATAATTTAAATAAAGCAAGACTATGTCTCGTATAGGAAAACAACCGGTAGTGGTGCCTTCAGGGGTGACAGTTGCACTAAGCAAAGACAATTTACTTACCGTAAAAGGTCCTAAAGGTGAACTGAAACAGGATATAGACAGGGATATCACTGTCGAAATTAAAGATAGCCAAGTGTTCTTCTCCCGGCCTACTGACCAGATCCGTCATCGTGCCATGCATGGTTTGTACAGGTCACTGGCCGACAATATGGTTAAAGGGGTAACAGAAGGGTTTAAGAAAAACCTGGAGTTAGTGGGTGTAGGTTTTAAAGCTTCCAGCCAGGGTAACCTGCTTGATCTTTCCTTAGGATTCTCGCACAATATTGTATTTGAAATACCTAAAGAACTGACTGTAAAAACAGGCCAGGAAAAAGGGGATAATCCAAAGATATATCTGGAAGGAATCGATAAACAACTGATTGGTCAGGTGGCTGCAAAACTTCGTGGATTGCGTAAACCCGAACCATACAAAGGAAAAGGTGTACGTTACATTGGAGAAACAGTCCGTCGCAAGGCTGGTAAGGCTGCAGGTAAATAACCGTTTGGAACTAAAATTTTATAATAACTAATACTGAATAGCAATGGCTACTAAACTTGCAAGAAGACAAAGGATCCGCTACGGCATCCGGAAGAAGATTTCCGGAACTGCTGAGAAGCCAAGATTTTCTGTATTCAGAAGCAACAATGAAATATATGTGCAGCTGATCGATGACACCAGTGGCGTTACACTTGCTGCCGGGTCCTCAAAGGAAAAGGATATTGCAGCGCAAAAAATGACCAGGGTAGAAAAATCCAAACTAGTTGGTGCCGGCATAGCAAGGAAAGCACTTGAATTGGGCATTAAAACAGTTATTTTCGACCGGGGAGGTAATTTATACCATGGTCGTGTGAAAAGTGTTGCTGATGGAGCCAGAGAAGGCGGACTGGCCTTCTAATCCAAATTATAATCCTTCCCGGCAGGTTGCCGGGTGCTAATTCAAATCGAAGATGTCAAAAGTTAATGTAAATAAGGTTAAGCCAGGAGAACTGGAGCTGAAGGAAAAAGTGGTATCCATCAACCGTGTGGTCAAAACAACCAAAGGCGGACGTGCTTTTAGCTTTTCTGCGCTTGTAGTGGTGGGTAATGGAAACGGAATTGTTGGTCATGGATTGGGAAAAGCGAAGGAAGTTCAGGAAGCAATCACTAAAGGGATAGAAGACGCTAAAAAAAATCTTATAAAAGTTCCGATTATGCACGGAACCATTCCTCATGACCAGCTTTCTAAAGAAGGTGCTGCTAAAGTACTGATCAAACCAGCTGCACATGGTACCGGAGTAATTGCCGGAGGAAGTATGCGGGCTGTGCTGGAAAGTGCAGGTATCACAGATGTTCTTGCTAAATCTCTGGGATCAGCTAATCCGCATAACGTGGTAAAAGCTACCGTTAAAGCACT
>JAYUXA010000327.1:0-5537 GCA_043753245.1 Chitinophagaceae bacterium | reverse complement strand
TAATGTCTGCAGTCCACTCGCGCCCCTGTTTCTCGAAGCTATGTTTAAATCCCAGTGTGGAAGTATAGTTCCTGAACTTGTTTCTGCCCAGAGTATTTCTATACTGCGAAGTAAGCTCGCTTGCCCCCACCGTTTGGTAGATCAGATTGCTGCGGTTATCGAAATTAAAATTTCCTCCTGCAATATTCTGGGCGATGGTAAAAGTATTTCGGTTGTCTATAAAATAATCCAGGCCGAAGCGGCCAAAAGCGAAACCTCCGAGGTTCGTGTTGTTGTTTTCCTGGTGGGTAGTGGTATGTGGATCAGTGGTTAATGTTTCGCGGTCCGTTTCTCCCCAGCCTATAGATTTACGCTGATTATAAAATGCACTTGCAAACACATTAACCTTGCCTTGCCGCACATTCAGATCTCCTCCCGCATTTACCCTGCCTCTGGAATCAAAACCGGTTCTGATGCCCCCGTTGTATCCTACTTTTCTGGCTTTTTTAAGTACAATATTCAGAATTCCGGATTGACCTCCGCTGGCATCGAATTTTGCGGAAGGATTCGTGATCATCTCTACACTTTCTATGGCGTCCGATGGTATCTGATCCAGGGTCAGTGTAGTGGGACGACCATCTACAAAGAGTTGAGGAGCGGAGTTTCTTAGCGTCACGTTTCCATCAATGTCTACATTCAGCGCAGGTATATTGCGCATGATATCCACTGCAGTACCTCCTGCGGAATTGATATTCTTACTTACATTAAATATTTTACGGTCAATTCCCATCTGCATGATCGGCTTTTCAGCGGTAATGACCACCGATTGCAAAACCTGCGCGTCCTGAGCAATTTTCAGATTGCCCAGGTCCTTTTCGGCAGAAGGCATACCCTGGGCCATTTCCTGTTTTGGATCAACCTGGATACCGAAGAGGACCGTTTTTTCCATAGGCATATAACCGATTGCGGTAACGTACAGTCGGTAACGGCCCATTAAAAAAAGATTCCCGAGGGAAAATTCGCCAGACTTTTTAGTCAGCATACCTGCCACAAGCGTGTCTCTGTTCTTTTTTGTCACTGAATCGAAGCGGGTAGCGATAAGTTGTACAGAGGCGGCATCTATCCCTTTTTCTGTTTTTTCATCTACTATCCGTCCAAAGAAACGACCAGTGCTGATTTGGTCCCTATGTCCACTAGCGGACATTTGAGCGGATAAAATTGGTGAACAACAGAAAATTGCTGCCGCAAGTACGATTGCCTTTCTCATATCTATAAATAATACCAGTATGATGCCTATAGGAGAAGAAACTTGCGGAATATTTAAAATAGTGATGTTGCCAGACGAAGTAGAAGCAACTGGATTAATCCGGTAAGCAGTCCGGCCATCAGGCCATAAAGCGGTAATTTCCGAAACACCGGAAGCAACAGTACAGTCATTTTTTCTGAAGGAATTACGATAATCTTTTCTGTACCTATATTAGCGGCCTCAGGTGTCTGGTGCGTATCGGTCAGGTGTTTTTCCATTACCAATGGAAAAATTGCTTCCAGCTCTTTCATAAAGATGCTTTTGAGCTGGGTGATGGTCGTTTCCCCGATAAACATTCCGATCATGGGCATTTCTTTGGCAAGTTTGTGTCTTAAAAAGTCATTGATATGGTCTTCGATCAGTGGCTGAATGGACTCAAAGTTCGGTTTTTGGGATAAACCGGATGTAGTAGTATTCCCTGAAAAAGAAGTCGGATCACAGCAAAAAGAAGCTTCTTTTACGAGTTCGGATAAACGGCCGGTCAGGTTGCGGCGTAGCAGCATAGCCAGTAGTAATCCGGAAAGTGCAGCTACAGCAGGTATTATAAAATACGAATTCAGCACGGCACAAAGAAACTGGAAAATGACTTACCGGGAAAAATTATCATCCATCTTTTGAAGACAAATTGTTTTCACTTAGTTTTGCACCCCATACGGTGGTTGTAGCTCAGTTGGTTAGAGCATCAGATTGTGGTTCTGAGGGTCGTGGGTTCGAGCCCCATCAGTCACCCTTCAAGGGACAAGTTCAGTAAATGATCTTGTCCCATTTTTTTTGCCACCAGGAAAAAGGTATACATACCTGGCGCGGAGGCAGGGGGTAGCGCCCTCCGCCCTCCTGCAATCGGGTCATGACCTTTGTTAATTCACCAATATGCTACAACATACGTAGCCATAATTCGTTATTTTTGGATCAATGACTAAAGCATTAAAATATATGTTTAACAGAAAGTCTTTACCCGTCGTATTATTGTTGGTGATAGCCGGGCTGGTAGTAGCATTCAGATCACTGGGCATAGGTATAGGGGAACCACCAACTAAACACGAAAAGATCCTGCACAATATTGGCGAAATGTTATCTCAGATTCATTATTCTCCTAAAAAAATTGATGATAATTTTTCCAAAGAGATATTTAAAAAATATTTATCCGATAAAACGGATCCTCAGAAAAATATTTTTCTTCAGTCTGACATTAATGAATTGAAAAAATACGAAACCACCCTGGATGACGAGCTGTTAGGAGGCCCTGTGGAATTTGTGCCGGCTGTCTCTGCCATTTATAAAAAGAGGATTCTGGAGACAGCACAATATTACAAGGAATGGCTAAGCAAACCTTTTGAATTTACAAAGGAAGAAGAAATCAATTTCAATCCTGACCAGATAAAATATCCGGCCAATGAGCAGGAGAAAAAAGATTCATGGAGAAAACGCATGAAATATCTGGTATTGGAAAGGTATTCTGATCTTATTGACGCAAGAACAAATAATAAAGGCAAAGATTCTGTAAAAGTAAAAACCGATGCAGAACTGGAAAAAGATGCCCGCGACAAGGTGCTTAAAATTATGAATCGTACCTACGACAGGCTTAAGGCAAAATTCAGTGATGATGATTCCTTCAACGACTTTGTCAATACGATCACAGAAACGATGGATCCCCATACAGCTTTTTTTCCTCCACTGGAGAAAAGATCATTTGACGAACAAATGAGTGGCAGATTTTACGGAATCGGGGCTTCCTTGCGGGAGGATGATGGAAATATAAAAATTGCAACATTGTTAACCGGCAGTCCTGCCTGGAAATCGGGTGAAGTAACTGCAGGCGATCTGATCATGAAGGTGGCGCAAGGGAAAGATGAACCTATTGATTTGACGGGCTTTTTTGTGGAAGATGCAGTTAAGCTGATCAGAGGAACCAAAGGAACGGAAGTACGGTTGCAGCTAAAAAAGGCAGATGGCAGCCTGAAATACATCACACTGGTAAGAGATGAAATTATACAGGATGAAACCTTTGCACGCAGTGCAGTAATTAACGGGCCGAAAGGAAAAATTGGATTTATCTATTTGCCTGAGTTTTATGCAGATTTCGAAAATCCTAAAGGTGCCCGCTGTTCGGACGATGTCAGAAAAGAAGTGATCCGTTTAAAAGAACAAAAGGTGGACGGTATCATTATTGATCTTCGTAATAATGGTGGCGGGTCATTGTATGATGTGGTACAGATGGTTGGATTGTTTATTGAAGAGGGTCCGATCGTTCAGGTGCGCGACAGAGACGGGAAACCACAAGTGTACAGGGATCGCGATAAAACCGTTTTGTATGACGGCCCCCTTGGTGTAATGGTTAATGAATTCAGTGCTTCCGCATCAGAGATATTTGCGGCTGCGATCCAGGATTACAACAGGGGTGTTATTATCGGCAGCACCACTACTTATGGAAAAGGAACAGTTCAGCGTAATATCGGTCTCGATAAGATTACAGGTATGCTGGACCCTAACAGCGATCTGGGAACCATTAAACTGACACTGCAGAAGTTTTACCGTATCAGCGGCGGATCTACACAATTGAAAGGAGTAAGCTCCGATGTAATCATGCCTGATGTGCTGGAGTATTCTAAAGTAAGAGAAAAAAATGATCCGGATGCCTTACCGTGGGATGAAATTCAAAAAGCCGATTATTCCAGCTGGAGGTATAGTCTCGATCTCAAACCGATCGAGCTGGCCAGTAAAATCCGCATCACCAGCAGTCCTTCTTTTAATATTATAAAGAATAATGCAGAGTGGCTTTCTAATCAGAATGATAAGGTCTACACGCTGAATATGAAAAAATACCTTTCTGAACAAAAGGAGATCAAGTACCGGGTTAAGCAGATCGACAGCCTTAATAAAATTCCAACAGAGCTCAACGTGGAAGCACTGCCGGAAGATTTGAAGAAGCTGGAAGCTGACCAGGGGAAGACAGAACGTTTTAAACAATGGATTAAAAATCTTCGTTCCGATATTTACCTGGATGAATCGGTCAAAGTTCTTGATGATATGATCGTTCAGAATAATCTGGTGTACAATAACAAGAAATAGATTGACTGCATTTATCCTATTTTTGCAGCAATTTCAGATGATTTATGTACACGATTGAATTCAATTTTGAGCAAAAAGGATTTTTGCCGGTAATCCTTGAAAATGTTGGTGCAGACCAGAGTCTTCTGGAGATTGCCCTCCAAAATGATATAGATCTGCATCACAATTGTGGCGGGGTGTGTGCCTGCAGTACCTGTCATCTCTATGTAGTGAATGGTGAGGCATTTATCGAAGAGATCAGTGATAAAGAAGAAGATTTTGTAGACAGGGCTATCAGTCCCAGGCTAAATTCCCGGCTGGGTTGCCAGTGTGTGCTGCTTTCGGGCAACGGGCATGTGAAGGTGATGCTTCCTGACCAGTCACAATTTCTGGGTGAATAATTTTATCTCATTTATAATATTGCTTTAGCATGAGTTTTGAACCCCCTATAAAATGGAACGATTACGAGGATATCGCCATAAAATTATATGAACGTTTTGGCGATAGTTTTAATGAAGGGAAAATATACCGGTTGCGGTTCACAGACCTTCTCGAATGGGTGCTCCAGGTGCCTAATTTTGAAGGTACCAGGGAACAGAGTACGGAGGGGCATCTTGAAATGATTCAGAGCACCTGGGTGTACGAATGGCGCGATGCGCAGAAATAGTTCAGTATGACGTTATTAAGCCGGTTCAAACAGATTACCACCTTTATTCTGGACATAGACGGTGTTATGACCGATGGTACGGTATATTTATTGGAAGATGGGCAACAGGTGCGGGGCATGAGTACCAGGGACGGGTATGCGCTGCAGTTAGCCATAAAAAAAGGATACAGAATAATGGCCATTTCCGGAGGAAATTCGTATGCCGTCACCCTCCGGCTTAATAAACTTGGAGTGGCAGGGGTACACCTGAATGTTCACGATAAAAAACAGGTATTGCTAGACTATATTCAGCAACATCAGCTCAACAGAAATGAAATTTTATACATGGGTGATGACATACCCGATTATTCGGTTATGCTGGAAGTGGGATTGCCGTGCGCACCTGCAGATGCGGTGGAAGAGATAAAAAAAATAGCTTTGTACATCTCTTCGGTCAATGGTGGGCGGGGGTGTGTACGGGATGTGATTGAAAAAGTGCTCAAGCTTAATGGTCACTGGGAGCTCAATACCAATGTCGCCTCTAAGTAATTGATCTAC
>JAYUXA010000326.1:0-11489 GCA_043753245.1 Chitinophagaceae bacterium | reverse complement strand
GATTTACGGATGGGGAGGCATTTGGGCTTGGAGCAGAAATTGGCATCTCTACTCAAAAACTGCATGCCCGCGGCCCGTTCGCTCTGGAAAAATTAGTTACCGAAAAATGGATAATCAGAGGCACAGGACAGATCAGATAATTATATAAAGCCAACAATATCCAGCTTCTCTTTCACCAGTTCCGTAACTTTCAGAGTGGCTTTTGGAAATATTTTCCTGAGGTCTATTTCTTCATTGCCGGCCAGCAAAGACTGAAGTGTTTTCATAAATATATTCTTGATCTCTGTAGCAAGGTTGATTTTACAGATGCCTCTTTTAATTGCTTCCTTAAGTTGTAGCCCCGGAACACCGGACCCGCCGTGCAAAACGAGTACCGTATCCACGGCAGCATGTATAGACGATAACAATTCAAATTGCAGCTGAGGTTCTGATTTATAAAATCCATGAGCGGTACCGATCGCGATGGCGAGAGCATTTATACCTGTAGCATCCGCAAATGTTTTTGCCTGATCCAACCTTGTATATCCCTGTTGTATATGCGACTGACCCAACTTTGCAACATATCCCAGTTCCGCTTCTACATTTGCCTTGTAGGGTTCGGCTATTTTTACCACTTCGGTGGTTATGCGGATATTTTCTTCAAAAGGCAGCTCACTGCCATCAATCATTACGGAATCAAATCCTGCATCGAGGCAGGAACGGACCAATTCAACGGAATCGCCGTGATCAAGATGTATCCATCCTTCAACACCGAAAGACTTAAGTCCGGTTCTTCCCAGGTTGACAGCTGTTTCCATGCCCATATAATCAATAGAACTTCTTGTTAATTGCAATATAAGCGGTTGCTTACGTTCAGCAGCGGCAGCAAGCACACCATGTAATGTTTCCATGTTGTAAAAGTTCGTTGCCAGCAATCCTTTTTTTTGTGAAGTAAACAACTTCATTTTTTCCTGCAGGGTCATAGTTAAACTTCAGTGTTGAATAATAATTTGGCTTTTTCTGTAAACAAAGGGAGATCACGAAATGCTCCGGTTCCGCCTGTAGCCGTAGTATTTACAGCCCCGCAAAGATTTCCGAAGCGAAGGCAGTTGTCCAGTGAATCACCTTTCAGATATTTATATATGAATCCGGCATTAAAGCTATCTCCTGCACCAATGGCATCTACAAAATAGTTGTGCAGCACGGCAGGAGATATAAAAGTAGTGCCTCTGTTAAACGCAAGTGCACCCTTAGTACCTCTTTTGACAACTATTATCTCCGCAAATGGCGCAATCTTTTCTATTGCTTTTTCTACCGACTCAGAATTTGTCAATGACAAAATTTCAGCTTCGTTTGGCAGGAACACATCCACATAAGGCAGACATTCAGAATAAGGGAAATCCCATTTATTATCGGGATCCCATTGAAGGTCAAGTGACGTGGTGAGTCCCTTTGCTTTCGCATTCTTAAACAATAACGTGATATCAGGTTTAAGTGTCTTTTGCAGAAAATAGGAAGACAAATGAAGGTGCCCGAATGCGGCCAGATCTTCCGGAATATCTGAAAAAGCAAATCTTTCCATGGCTCCTGCGTAAGTAACATTCGCCCGGTCTTCCCCATAATTCATTACTACGGTTAACCCTGTTTTGCTCGTATCGATGATTATATTTTTGGTATCGATGTTTTTCCGTTGCAGTTCATCAAGGATGAATCTGCCAAAATAATCATTACCCACCATTCCGCAGAATGCAGTAGCAGTTCCAAGCACGGCAATATTAGCTGCAAATATAGCGGAGGAACTTCCAAGAATAATATGCATATCAGCGGCAAGAGTCTCTCTGCCAATGGCCGGAAACCCGGATATATTGTTTAACAGCAGATCTATATTCAATTCTCCGATGACCAGAATATTTTTATCATGTGGTATCATACTAAGGATATATTATCACTCCTTTTACTACCCTGTTTATACTTCCGTCGACAGATGGGTTATCAGGTTGCAGACCCAGCCGGATACTTTGATAAAAGCCAATCAGTTGCCCAATCAGTGAGGCAGCAATAAAACTAAAATCATTCATTTGTTCGAATTCAATATTCAGCACCACGTTTTGCAACCCTTCCATTCTTCTTCCCACCATTACTACGGGCAGTTCGGGAGTATCGTTAGAGATGGATTTAGCGAGATCCATTTCATACTGGAAAACTTTATCATCACTGGAAAAAAGGTAAACGATCAGCGATTTTTTATTAACCACTGCCCGGGGACCATGCCGGAAACCGAGGAAAGAATCATGTTTACAAATAATTTTTCCATCGGTAAGTTCCTGAAGTTTAAGGTGGCATTCGCGTGCAATTCCCAGCAACGGACCCGAACCAAGAAAGATTACCCGCTCATATACTGTATTTGAAATATCCCTGATCAAAGGTATATATCTATGCAGAATATCAATACCTGATTCGCAAAGTGATTTAACGGCATACGAATACTTTTCTACATTAGTCAATTTGCCAATCAACACTACAGAAAGAAGCATGGAAGTAAAACTTCCCGTCATTGCAAGGCTTTTATCATTTGATTTCTCCGGCAGAATAAGTGTGAATACATTTGTTTCTTCTGCAAGCTGTGCAAGGTCTCCGGTTTTACTGCAGGTAATTACCAGATGATAAATCGTGTCGCAATAACTATTAGCCAGCCTTACCGCCTCTATACTTTCAGGGCTGTTTCCCGATCGCGCAAAGGACACCATCAGGGTAGGTATCTCTTTAAGAAAAAACACCTGAGGATGCGTTACAAGATCTGTTGAAGCAATCGCCTGAGTTATTTTTCCAGTATCGGATTGAATTATGCCCTGAGCAGCCTCACCGATGAACGCAGAAGACCCTGCTCCGGTCAATATAATCCGAAGATGTGCTAATCTCATTAATGGTTCCAGGAACAGATGAAGTGAATCTGACTTGTCCAGGATCAGCTGATATACTTCTTTCCACAATTCCGGCTGGCCTGCAATTTCTAATGCGGTGTTATATCCTCCAAGTTTGGATAATTCTTTCCGGTCAAATTCCAGGTATTTAAGATCAGGCATATACGTTTATTTATTATTCTTTAATTCTTCTGAACACATGAGTAAAGCGGAAACAATGGCCAGTACCATCCCTCCGACAATTACGGGATGAGGTACTACCGCGTAGATACAAAGTGATAGTACCACAGTGAGCACTGGTGAGAGTGCTGTAGTCATTGGTGCGATAATGATCGCTTTGCCAAACCGGAATGCATAAACGAGGCACAGCGCACCAAAAGAATTTAATATCTGGATCAGTGCAGCAAGCCCCGGGCCTTTCAAACCCCATGTAACGGGCTTACTGAAGTCAGTCATGTATATGGCAACCGGTATCAGCAGAACAGAAGTAACGGTCATGTAAAAGAAAATACTTTCCGCACGCATCGTTTCATTGGCAAAACGCATTACATATCCTTGCGCCCCCCAGGCCAGAAGCGGAATGGCAGTCAAAAACATCCAGGTATAGCCTTCTACCGTTTTGTCGCCAGGAGGCTGATAGGATAAAAGAAATATAGCAATTACTGCAACCAGTATACCGATCCATCCCAGCCTTCCTGTTTTTTCGTTAAGAAAAAATACAGCCAGTAAGATGGTAACAACAGGCGTCAAAGAAAGTAATGGAAAAACAAGATAGGCTGGTGCTATCTGTAACGTAAAAAACAATACCAACTGACCTACCGCTCCCAGAACGCCCGCAAGACAACCGAATAAAATGGATCTTTTATCTTTTTCAATTTTCCATCCATTATAAATAAGTGCAACAATGGCCGCGGGAATCATCGTGAATGCCCATACCACATATCCTAATGTAGCAGGAAAACCATTTTTTTCCGGCAGCTCAATTAAAGCGCCCCATACGCCCATGAACAGCACATGAATCACTACAAAACTTAACCAGTTACCGGATTTTTTCATTCAAAAATTATTTGTACATTCCTCAAAAAGCTTAAATAAATGTATTGAACCAATCCAGCATGCGCTGCAACAGATCTTTTTTATTTTCCGGCAAAAGGTCTGGTCGCCAGCCATGGCCTTCAGCAGTATATTGAATCAATACGGTTTCCACACCCATTTTTTTTACCCCCATGTACATTTCTTCTGCCTGAGAAAAAGGAACTTCCTGATCTGTTTCTCCATGAAAAAATAAAACAGGTGTTGTTACTTTTTTTATATCCTTTAATGGCGAGCAATTCCATAACAGATCGTAATGGTCGTACGGTGATCCCTGAAATTCAGATTCCAGCAGGGAATGATACAGAGAAGTTCCGGCGAAACTTACCAGGTTGCTGATGCTGCCATCGGCAACAGCGGCTTTGAACCTGCTGGTTTTGGTAATGATCCTATTGGTCATATATCCGCCATAACTCTGACCGGTAACGCCAAGCCGGTTGGGATCCACCCAACCTGCTGTTTCCAGAACATAATCTACTCCCTTCATCAGATCTTCATAATCTCCTTCACCCCATGCGCGCACCGTTCCATTGGAAAAAGCCTGTCCGTACCCGCTGCTCCCTCTGGGATTAACAAACAGCACACCATATCCATTTGCAACAAGCAGCTGCATACGGTCCTCAAATTCATATCCAAACATATTGTGTGGCCCGCCGTGAATAACCAGTATTAAGGGATACTTTTCCTGCCCGGAATGAAGCCCGGGCTTTATCAGCCATCCTTGTATCGGGGTATTGTCAAAACCCGGAAACCAGAAGGTGTCCGCAGGATAGAAGAGATGCGTCTTTAAAAAGGCTTCATTCAAATGGGTTATTGCAACCGTTGAATGCTTACCGATATCATATATAAATACATCCGATGGATTTACTGTATCTGAAAACGTGTATATTATTCTATTTCCATGGGGGCTAAGGGAATATTCCAAAACTTTTCCCTGCCTGTTAAAAACGGTTTCCATCTCCTTCGACTCCGTGGAAACCCGATACAGCAGTGTACTGCCCGCATCACCAGCAGTAAAATAAACAGACCCCGATAAAGGATCCCAGCAAATCTGCTCTGCTCTTCTGTCCAGTGCAAGGGTCAGGCAGGTGGCCGGTCCCCCTGCTGAAGGGATGAGGTACACCTGCGTATCTTCGGCAGGGCTGTCGTTAGTGCTTATTTCATTTTCAATACCCAGGTACGCAATGTATTTTCCATCCGGAGACCAGGCAGGCTGAAAGGCAGCACCTTTTTCCCTGGAAACACGATTGATCGTTCCCGTCAGCAGATCGGTAGTAAATACATCACTCCACTGCTTGCGATCTTCCATACCGGAAGTATTTGAAATGAAACAAATCCTCGAACTGTCCGGTGACCAGGCAATAGAATGCGCACGGTAAGCATTGACAAAAACGGGGCGGGCTTCTTTTGTATCAAGTGCAACTGTCCAGATCTGCTGACGCAATTCTTCCGCATAACGGGAACGCCCCCTGCCTCCTTTTGTTTTATACATCAGATCAGTAAATACCCGGACCGGCCGGGTGATCTTTTCATAATCGGAAGGCCAGGTACTAACAAAAGCAATTTGTTTTCCATCCGGCGACCAGGAGAAATTATTCAGCGCATAATGATCTATAAAATAAAGAGACTCATATACCCGCGCAATAAATTCCGTTTTTTTTTGTTTCACATCATAGGTAATTATTGCAGCACTTCCTTCATGATCAGCTATATAAGCAATAATTAAATCAACAGGACACCAGGCGGGCGAATGCCCCTGTGCAATGACGGTTTGTTCACCGGTTAAAATAGTGTGCAGTATAATAAAATCCTTGCGGTCATCATTTACTATCTCTGTAACCACATACACTGCAAACCCTTCATCAGGAGACAAGCTGGCCCCTCCGGCATAGCGGAGTTTTGATAGATCGTCCACGGAGAATGCAAGCTTTTCAGTAGTGTTGGTCATTGGCGGGTTATTTCCATTTCTCCGGTTTGATACCTTCCGTCTTTCGTTCTGCCTTCATTGGCCAGCTTACCAGAATTGTACAGCTCAATTTGTTTACCCATCAGCAGTCTGATACTGTCCCATTTTTGTGCATCGTAACTCCATATATCGAGATTGCCTATCGACTGTTCGCCAAAAGGTTTTTTAATTAAATCGTTAACAAGGCTTCCTGTTTTTAGACCGGCACTGTCAAATGTGGAGAGGAGCCTGAGATATTCATATTCCTGGATGCCATCACGCATGGCTTTCAAACGAATAGACGGACAGGGACCATTTACATTCGGAACGATTCCAGGACTGTAAATGAGTAAAGCATTTCCATTCATTTTTTTCATGTCGTAACCCGTATGGCCTCCGTCATTGGCACTCTTCCAGCTTTCAGGATCATACCATCCTGCCTTCCACCCCGCCCCAGCCCCCCAGCTGATCCAGGAATGGGCCTTATATTTCCATACAGCCCAACTTAATGCACGGTCATTTACCAACGGCAAATCAATAAAGGTAGAACTGCCTACCCAGCTATTGATTTTACTTTCATACAACAAGGGACCATATATCCATTGATTAATCCTTTTTTTATTATACTTATCTATTCGCTGGCTATCAAATTCAATGGTATGTACCGCCCAGGCACTGATCGAATTTTCAATGATATCCATTGCACTGTCATTATAAGCGCCGTCTACCCGAAATTCTGCTTCAGGATATTCTTTCTTAAATAAGTTTCCATAATGACGCATCCTGCTCCAGGCCTCCGGAAAATAGGATTCGTCAAGTCCATTCAGATAAACAGTAATATCTGTTTTCTTTTCATTTACAAGTGTTTTCAGATGGCCCCTCACCTGCTGAATTACTTCGGTATATTTTTGCTGGTTCGAGTCGTTCAGCTCCTCACTGGCATTTCCAATATCAGGCCATCCGGGTGTGTCGTGTTTTCCGTAAACATCAAAAGGCAGCAGAAAGGTTTCAACAGGCTCTCCATATCCCGGGCCATAATCATATCCCGAAGCTTTGGTGAAAGCAGTTCCCGTCAGGTATTTCCTGAACCGCTCATCGAATTTTTTCCATTCCACCACTACTTTTCCAGATGCAGCACTCTTTAGTTCCGGTTCATAAACCGGATCCAGCAATCCTACACGGTTACGTTTCATTAACTGGTAAATCTCCAGCTCTTCTTTTTCACTCTTATTTTGCAGGAATCCTTCCTGCTGCAGAGCGGCTTTAAAGACATTTTCATTTGGTACCGAAAAATTCCATACTTCCATTTGTACAGGGATAGATTTCACCATTCCTGCCGCGCTTACTGTAACTTCAGAACTGTATATGCCCGGTGCTGCATCCAAAGGGATATACTGGTCGATCCAGAAAATTTGCGAAACCTGGTGGTCTATCCGGTTATTGAAATCCGGCAGCTGAAGCGGATAAATCCAACCACCTTTAACATCTGCATTACCCTGCTGAATATATTTCATAGGTATAAGCGCATCGGGATACCAACCTCGTTTTAATGTCGCTCTCGGATATCCGGTACTGGGCGTTTTAACTTCCACAGACCATTCAAGAAATAATTCCGGAGCAACAGCTAATACCAAGTCCTGTTTTTTAAAAGGAAGCATTTCCACCTTGATACCTTTTAGCTGGCTTTTAGAATGATTGGTAAGAACGACCTGGAAAGAACGGTATTCCCCTCTCGCTGCGTAAAGCTTTACGGAGCTCCCATCGTAGATCCAGTTTTTTTTAAGAAACGTTACGGGAGACTGTTTTGCAAGTACGAAGCGGTCTTCAATTATTTTATTTGTCGTTGGATCAATTCTGACAGAAGATGGGATAGCAGAAATCGTCCATGTGTTTTTTGCGCGCTGGGCAAGAACAGGGTTATTAAAATAAAATAAACCAAATAGTGATAGTATCGTTAGTATCCTCATGTCAAATTTTTTGCTTATTGCAGGATCAATCAACCACAGGGTAGATCAACAACTGGCTGAGACTTTCATCTTCTCCAAGAATAATATACTTTTTGTCTTCCGTAGTGGTAATCGATCCGAGCCTGAATCCACGCCATTCTATACCCTGTTCTATTCCTGGAGCCTTCATAATAAATTGGGGATTACCATAATCAGCAAAGCCTTCACTGGAAGGATCGTAACTGAAAAAGTGTGCGTATCCGGGAGGTGCGCCGGCTATACCATATAATTTATTGTCTGCACCGAATACAAGTCCTTTTATCCGGTTCATCATGATGGGTTTACCCAGATTCCTGATCTTGCTATCCTCTTTCCGGATCTCAAATAATTGACCGTCTCCCGAATTCCCTCCATATATTTTTCCATCTTTAGCAGTAATTAATGCATCCGCCTGACCAAGTACATTTCTTCCCCATACATCCGGCAAAGGATCATTAAGAATAGAAAAAATTTCAGTAACAGGATTAAATACAAACATCCTGTTCACGGGTTTGCTTCCGTAGACCCTGCCATTGTGGTCAACGGCAAGCGCGCGGCTTAGGTATTTTTCTGGGCCAATAGAAAATTGATGCAAAGTGTCTTTAGTAGCGGGGGTAGTGGCCGTATGCGGATAGACTTTTATTACTTTCGCAGAAAGCCGGTAAGTAAAGAAAACACCTGAAGGAAAACTAAGCCCGTACAACATTCCTGCCGCAGTATCGATAGTTAAGGAAAATACTCCTTCTCCTTTTACCGGTGTACCTAAATCAATAATCACCGGTTGTTCGCCGGCATTGTATTTAATTTCCAGTAAATGACCATCGCCATAGGTCGAATCTGTTATTTTATTAGCAATGGTGCCGGCATAAAGCGTATTATTTTTACCACGGAAAAAACCAGTGGCAATTGACCGCTGCCCCGGTATAATGTCTGCCAGATCCGTGCGGCTGGTCATTTCTTTTTTTGAAAATGAGGCGGTAAATACAAAGGGCGACAGTGTTTCTTCAGCTGTAGTGCCCCCGATGATCTGGTCTCCTATTATTGCCAGAGAACTGATAGCACTGCGGTATGCAGGCAGACGGATAAGTTTTGAATTGGATAAAGACACTTCAATTGCAAACCCTTGCTTTTCCTTAAAAAATGTATACTGAGAAAACGTTTGCAGGAAACAAAAGCTCAGGCAGAAGTACAAAAATGTTTTACGCATTGTTTTATTTCCTCACTGTTTTTTCTGGATTAAACTTAATCAGGAAAGGCACAGAAGCATCGAAACCTTTAATATCTTTCCGGCCGGCAAAATAAATAGTTCCTTCTTTATCCTTTGTATCGGATCCGGTTGCTTCGCTTAACTCATCAACAGAAAATTCATATAGAACCGTTCTTTTTTTTGTTTTAACATTAAATTCCATCAGCACTGTTTTATTTTCAACCACATAATTTCCATGACCTCCGATAATATAATATAGCTTTCCGTTGTTCCCGATATTTAAGTTTGGAACATATGGATCATATAAATTTTTAACACCCGTTTCTGCCACCGCACCAAGATCTTCTACCCTTCCTATTCCATTTTTTTCGGGATAAAAAGCAAGGATTTTAGCTCCGTACGTAATCAGATAAATAACATTGTTCTTTTGATCTTTTGCATAAGAAGTAATGCCTGTAATTATTTTACCTCCCGGGGTGCCTGGAAAAGAGGGAAGACTATTTTCGGCAAATACCAGTTCATCTTTTGCCTTATCAAACTTAACCAGCCGCTGCCGCCAATCTACATAATAACAATTACCCCACCAGTCGGTAAACATAACCCTGGGTACATGCGCACTGGCAAGTCTACCCAAATCCCGCATACTGTTTTTTGATGGATCATACACCAGAAAATGCGCCTGCGGATAAGTGACTGCATAAATTACTCCGGTCACAGGATCTACATCCATGTCTTTGATACTTTCATATTGCAGTCCCATACCCAGATTGGTGAGGGTATGAGTACCTGCATCCCATTTCATAAAATACCCCCCTGCATAACCGTACGGATGATCCATGAGGTATTCTTCTCTGGACTCACCACCATCCGTAGAGAAGTACATCTGACCACCTGGACCTTCCGCAATTTTAGAATGGATCTTTGCCTGCCATTGGAAGGAGCGAAGGTGACCCAGATCAGCAATCAATCCTTGTTTTTTCATTACGGCAGAGGCTACATCATATTCGAATAATGCTACTTTATCAAGATGATTGGTAACCCCAATAATAACCTTATTGTGTGTTTTGCTGTATCCTATATCATCCCAGGTGGAATGCCCTTCAGGAAATCCGGGGTACTCAATAAAGGCAAGATGATGGTCGACCTTCCGGGCCTGACCCCATGCATGGGTACAAAGCAGTAGGAGGCTCAGGCTAAAGGTTTTAATCAAGCAGTAAAAAATATTTTTTCTCATGCTCTTGTATTTGCTTTCCAGGGTTTAATATCCAGGGTTTTGTTCAATTACAGGACTGGTTGTAGTAACGATCAGCGGAATAGGCAATAACAATTGGAATTCCTGTATGGGAGCAGAGATACCAATAGTAGAATTGCTGCCAGGCGTTGAAACTTTTGAATTCATAACAGTGAGTGCTCTGCCGGTTCTCAGCAAATCAAACCAGCGGTTTCCTTCGAAGGGTGATTCCAGTCTTTCCTGGTCATACACTTCCGCTTGAAAAGCGGAATAGCTCAATGCACCAATCGGAGCAAGACCTGCTCTTACCCTGACAAGGTTTATTGCATCGATGGCATCACCTGTCGGACCCTGATTGGCTTCATTCAATGCTTCTGCATACATCAGCAACACATCCGCATAGCGTAAAATATACCAGTCTGCCCCAGAGTCAAGGTATCCGTTACCAACTTCTCTTTCTACATATCCCCGGATGTATTTAGCAGGCACGACAACCGATTCGGTATTGGTATAACTATCAGCAATATTATTTCTCCGTGAATCTCCGGCATTGTAGGCATTGGCAATATCTTCAGTAGGCTGATTAAATCCGTACGATCCGCCTGTTGCAGTTAAGGAACCTTCAGATCCGGTTGGTGCAAAATGATTGGGAAGATTGGATCCCAGGTAAGCTTCCCCGGTTTTATACTGCACCATTAAAATGGATTCAAGATTGCCCTGCATTCCTGCCTTCCATAAATCTGCATAATTGTTTAGCAGAGAATATCGATTGGCATCCACTACACTTTTAAAAGCTGCCACTGCTTCCGGATATTGTTTACGGGTCAGGTAAACTTCTCCCAACAGACCCTGGGCTGCGCCTTGGGTGATCTTTCCGGTCATTGAAGCATCATAGGTATCCGGCAGCAATGCTGCGGCATCCATCAGATCGGTAATGATCTGGGCATACACATCGTCAACGCTGGATCTGGCTACGAGGTAACTGGCATTGATGTTTGTGACGGGCTCCGTCACCAGGGGCACAGCTCCGTACAAACGAACCATATTGAAATAAGCAAGGGCTCTTAATGTTTTAGACTGTCCTTTATATTCATCTTTCAATCCCTGGTCAAGTGATGAGCCATCGATA
>JAYUXA010000325.1:0-5546 GCA_043753245.1 Chitinophagaceae bacterium | reverse complement strand
TCGTACGGTTGCAGAAATGAGCATAGGGGCCGATTATAAAGATGCTTTGTCCGAGCCTGGAAACTGGACCATCGGTATGACCGGCTTTGGTGAAATTCTTCCTTACCACGATAATAAGATCACACTCGACAAAACAAAAAAAGATAAATGGGGTTTGCCCGTATTGAATTTTGATTGTGAGACCAGGGAGAATGAAAAGAAGATGCGCAAGGATATGATGGAGGATGCAAAGGAAATGCTGGAATCGGCCGGGATTAAAAATGTAAAAACGTACGACAACCTGTATGCAATGGGAATGGGTATCCATGATATGGGTACGGCGCGCATGGGAAAAGATCCTAAAACTTCTGTGCTGAATGGAAATAATCAGGTATGGGATGCAAAAAATGTATTCGTGACAGACGGATCATTTATGGCTTCTGCCGCCTGCCAGAATCCCTCCCTGACCTATATGGCAATGACGGCCCGGGCTGCAGATTTTGCTGTTTCGGAATTGAAAAAAGGAAACCTTTAATATTCATTTGCCGTAAGGCACTATACTTTTACTATGGACAGACGCCAGGCATTATCCAGGGTTGCTTTGATCCTCGGAGGCACTGTAGCAGGTGCAACTCTTTTTTTGGAGGGATGTAAACCCGCAGATAAAAAAAATGGTTCAGTAGCAGATTTTGGCCAGGGAGATATTCCTTTCCTGGATGAGGTAGCTGACACTATTCTTCCAGCAACAAGTTCGCCCGGGGCAAAAGCCGCGAAAGTAGGGGCATTCATGGTCGTTATGGTCAGAGATTGTTACGATGAAAAGGACCAGAAAACTTTTGTAGACGGCATCGGAAAACTGAACGACGCTTCAAGAAAGAAATTCGATAAAGTATTCGTCGAAATCACTCCGGAGCAAAAACACGCACTCCTTACGGATCTCGATACCGAACAAAAAGAATATACCAACTCTAAAAAAGAAGGCGATGCAGCGCATTATTTCAGACTGATGAAAGAACTCACCCTGCTCGGTTATTTTACTTCCGAAGTAGGTGCTACCCAGGCACTGCGTTATATTGAATCTCCTGGAAAATACGTTGGTACTATCCCATATAAAAAAGGCGACAAGGCCTGGGCTCTTTAAAATAAATACTATGACCTATCACAACAGAAGGGCGTTTTTGAAAAACAGTGGCTTACTGGCCTCCGGAATTGCACTTGCAGGTATCGGTTGCGCTTCTTCGGCCGATAAAAAAGCAGGAATTGCTGCAGGAAATATACTGGCTGGAGACTCGTCTGCAGTACCAATTGCCGGGCATACGCTGGACCGGTTTGGATTGCAGCTGTATACTCTTCGTGATGATCTTCCTAAAGATCCCAAAGGAATATTAAAGCAGGCGGCCGGCTTTGGATATAAACAGTTCGAGGGTTACGAAGGAGATAAAGGAATGTTCTGGGGAATGAAGAACACCGAATTTAAAAAGTATATGGATGACCTTGGTGTAACGATGATTTCTTCTCATTGTGATACCAAAAAGAATTTTGAACGTAAGGCCGCCGATGCAGCAGAGATCGGCATGAAGTATTTATTAACGGGCTGGGTAGGCAAGCAGAAATCGGTTGACGATTATAAAAAGATCGCAGATGATTTTAACAAGTATGGAGATATTTGTAAAAAGAACGGAATAAAATTCGCCTATCATAATCATGACTATTCTTTTAAAGCGGTCGATGGGCAGTTTCCACAGGATATTTTTATGATGAATACCAATCCGGATACCATAGATTATGAAATGGATATTTACTGGGTGGTCACCGCAGGAGCAGATCCGATAGAGTGGTTGAAAAAATACCCCAACCGTTTCCGTCTTTGTCATATTAAAGACAGAATGAAGGGCGCCTCTCCCACTGAAGAGGATGCTTCTGTTGATGTAGGCACGGGCTCTATTGATTTCAAAAAAATATTACGCGTTGCAGAAGATTCCGGTATGCAGTATTATATTGTGGAACAGGAAAAATATGAAAATACCACTCCTTTAAAAAGTGCAGAAGCGGATGCAAATTATCTGAAGACATTTACGTTTTAACAGAATTCGTTTATTCAGAGTCAGGACCATTGCAATGTATTAATTGACAAGCATTTTTCTCAAGTAAGCAGGTGTGAATCCAAACGGCAATTTAAAGCTCCAATGGTTAATTGACAAGCATTTTTCTGAACTCAGTAGAGTCGCCGTTGAATACATTAAAATCGACCTTACTTAAAATGCCGTCTACACGGCCTGTCTCACTGTACTGCCAGAAATGCCAGTCACGGAATATACGCGGCCGTCCCTGATTAATATAATGCGCCACCCAAAGCGGGTACTCATCAAAATCTTCCCGGAGGTATTGGGTGTAAAAATCAGCACTGGTATAAATAATAGGCTTTACATTATAAAAATTTTCTATTACCCTAAGCCACTCTTTCACCCGCTCCCTTAGTTTTGCCGGCGGCACTCCATAGGTCTGTTCTACATCCAGTACGGGAGGTAAATCGCCTGGAGATAAGTCTACGCTGCTGATGAAATTTTCGGCTTGCGTTTTTCCGCTTTTTGTTGCCAGAAAAAAATGATAGGCGCCTCTGATCACTCCTGCGCCCTGGGCCTGTTTCCAGTTGCGTTGAAAGAAACGGTCCTCATTAATATTGCCCTCTGTTGCTTTTATAAAAGTGAAACTGATATGAACACGTTCGACATTCATCGCCTTCACACTTTCCCAATCGATCACCCGCTGGTATTTTGATACATCTATCCCATGAACGGAAAAGTTTACAGGAATATCGATTCCAAATTCATCATACCGGATATAACTTGCTTTTTTCCCCAGCCACCAGTCGTGTATCCACAGACATAACATTACACCTATGCTCAGCCCTATGCAGATTATAAGCAGCTTCCATACTTTATCGGATCTTTTTGTGGCCATCAGCTGCAAATATATTGTCGGAAAGTAACTTATGCCGAATTACGGAGTTTATCCAGCAGATGATTCATTGTTCTGGCTTCTGCTTCTGACAGATTACTGAGGTATAGATCAAGTTCCTGTGTGTCGGTGTCCAGTTTATGAAGCAGCAATCTGCCTGTTTCGGAGATCGTTACATCCACCAGCCGCCGGTCATCCTTACAAATCATTTTTTCTACAAGACCTTTTTTAAGCAACCTGTCTACAATCCGGCTGGTATCACTCATTTTATCCAACATACGCTGGCGGATCTGCAGGGTGGATAAAGGTTTTCCTGCACCGCGTAATATTCTTAAAATATTATACTGCTGCGGAGTAAGGTCGGCTTTTTCAAAAAACTTTTTACTTTGCTCCATCACCCAGTTATAGGTATATATCAGGTTCACATTCATCTTATGGTACTCGCTGTTAAATCTTGGCTGGCTGATGTCTTTTTCAATACTCATAGTGCTGGTTTTATATCGTTAGATAGTAACAGTGGTCAGTCACTCCACACTTTTGTTCCCTCACTGCAATTTGAACAGATATCAATATTCTTACGGCTCTTCAAAATATTTTTTCGGAAATCGACGTATTCCCTGTTGTGCCAGATCTGGCGGAAAGGCATTCCTTTTAAATTGCCGAGCTGGTGCTGTGCATCTTTATCAAAGCAGCAGGGAACCACTAACCCATCCCAGGTGATCACTGTGGCATGCCATAACCTCCAGCAATGGTCCGAAAGAGCATTTTTTAAACGGATATGGCCTGTTTTATCTTTTTTATACCTGCTGTATTTGCTGGTTACAGGAATCAGGCTGTTGGGATCATTAGAAAAATCATATACCTGTGCGGTTTTAAACCGTACTTCATCTATCCCGCAATCTGCAGCCAGCAGTTTAATAGCTTCCAGCTGGTGTTCATTGGGTTTTACAACAAGGAACTGAAAGAATATATAGGGCGTTTTACTATTGAGCTTTTTTTTCCAGTCAACGATATTTTTTGCCCCTTCTATAACCTTGGCCAGTTTACCGCCAATGCGGTATTGCTGGTATACTTCCTGGGTAGTGCCGTCTATGGAAATGATCAGCCTGTCCAGGCCGCTTTCAACAGTTCTGCGTGCATTTTCGCTAGTGAGATAATGCGCATTGGTAGAAGTTGCTGTGTAAATTCCTTTAGAGGAGGCATACAGGACCATCTTCAGGAAATCAGGATTCAGATAAGGCTCTCCCTGGAAATAAAATACAAGATAAAGTAGCTCGCCACTCAGCTGGTCGATGGTCTGTTTGAAAAAATTATCTTCCAGCATACCTGTAGGCCGGGTGAATGCTCTCAATCCGCTGGGACATTCCGGACAGCGAAGATTGCAGGACGTAGTAGGTTCAAAAGAGATAGAGATTGGAAAACCCCACTGTACCGGGTTCCTGGTCCACCTGCTGACGTAAAAACTGGCCAAAACCTTGCCTGCGTTCCAAAAGCGCCTGAGCGTCAGTTTGGATAAGAGGTTAAGGGTATCGTTTAGCTTTGCCGCAGCCATACCCTGAAGTTACAACCAGTATCCCTTACGGGAACATCAATGTTTTTGCTTTGTCCTTATCTTCTTTTTCTTTATCCAGATCGAACATCGTTCCAAAAACACGGTCCCAGATAGTGGTACTTACCCCATATCCTTTCCCCTGATCCTTGTAATGATGCAGATGATGGTTTCTCCACAGGGGTTTCATCCATTTTACAGGCGGGTTCCAGGCATGGATCGCATAATGCATGGTTCCATACATCAGATAACCGATGATAAATCCAGGAAAAAAAAGGAAGGCTAAGTTTCCAATAATATAGTATTGCAATGAAAACAGCACGGCAGCTAGTATCAGGCTGGGAACCGGAGGCATAAACAACCGTTCTTTATCGCGCGGAAAATGATGATGGTTGCCATGAATCAGGTAGACAAACTTTTTTGCGCGCTCACTTTCAGCAATGAAATGGAAGGCAAAACGATGCATCATATATTCAAAAAATGTCCAGAAAAACATTCCTGCTAAAAACACGGCTATGATACTCCATAATCCATAACCAAACCGGGTATGTGCATACCAGGATAACCAGATGACCATAGGCAGATATATTCCCCAGATCACGAGCGGATGTGTTTTTGTCATCATTTCCAGGTAGCTGTTGCGGAATAATTGTGCCTGTCCTTTGTTGTTAATCTTCTCAAATTTCATACTCCGAGGTTTCTGGGTCAAAAATACCGAATCATGTGGATTTCATTCGCCACAAATCCGGTTACCTTTACCGCTCCGGTGTTAAAATTAAAAATCAATCTGCTTCATGAAACTTGTTTCTTATCTCAGGGATTCGCACGATCAGCTAGCCGTTCTTGTTGACGGATTTTTGTACGATATGCACTACCTGCATCCTGACCTTCCCAATAGTATGAGTATGTTTCTTCAGTACTGGGAAGATTCCTATCCGATGGCACTTGGAGGCGAAATAATGATCCGTGAAGGAAAGATCGCCAGGAGCAAAGGCATAGATATGAACAGTGCAGAGGTACTGGCTCCGGTGCCATTCCCTACCTCCTGCCGCGATGGGTA
>JAYUXA010000324.1:0-2547 GCA_043753245.1 Chitinophagaceae bacterium | reverse complement strand
CCTCACCTCCGATACCCAGCGAATCTTTCCAGGTAAATAATACCGCTACCAGCATGGCAATCACCACCGTTATTCTTCCCAGGCGGACCAGCTTATTTTCATCGGCTTCTTTATTAAAATATTTCTTGTGGATGTCGAGCACATATATGGTGGAGATACTATTTACTTTCCCGGCTAGTGAGGCTACGATCGCCGCAGTAAGCGCCGCAATAGACAACCCTTTTAGTCCACCGGGTAAAAATCCAAGTATGGCAGAATAGGCTCCATCCTTGCTTCCTCCCTGTAATTGAGGAAGATGTCCGTTTTTGTACAGAACAAATGCTGCAATGCCGGGAAGCATTACTATAACGGGCATTAATAATTTCAGGAATGCGGCAAATAATAAACCGGTCCTGGCGGTTTTTAAATTCGCTCCAAGTGCGCGCTGTGTTATGTATTGATTGCATCCCCAGTAATTTAAATTGACGATCCACTGACCCGCAAAATACATGGCAACTCCAGGCAGTATCAGGTATTTATTGATATCCTGCTGGGAGGATTCTGCAGTGGGTTTTGGAATGATCATATGGAAATGTTCCGGTGCGTCTTTCAGCAAAACTTTAAAACCTTCCAGCGCACTGCTTCCTACGCCGAATCTTTCGGCTACAATAGTCAGTGCAAGATAGGTGGTGGCCAGACCACCAATTATTAATACGCCTACCTGGATCACATCTGTAAAGCCGATCACCTTCATACCACCCAGTGTAATGATCAGTGCAAACAGGGCAAGCCCCAGCATGATATAATGCAGATACTCCCCACCAACAAGTCCGTTTATGGCTACCGAACCCAGGTACAATATAGAGGTAAGGTTGACAAACACATACAGGAATAACCAGAATATTGCCATAATCAACGCAACGGTATTATTATACCTGCGCGTGAGAAATTGTGGCATAGTGTATATCTTATTTTTCAGGTACACCGGAATAAACCACACTGCAATGATGATCAGCGCAAGTGCAGCCATCCATTCATAAGCGGCTACGGCAATACCTACAAAGTAACCTTCTCCGCTCATGCCTATAAACTGCTCAGCAGAAATATTTGATGCAATAAGAGATGCCCCAATGGCCCACCAGGTGAGTGAACCTTCTGCCAGGAAAAAATCTTTGGTATCGGTGGCTGTTTTTTTCTTCTTGGTATAGATCCAGTATCCATAGGAAGCAACGATGATAAAGTAAATGATGAACACGGCGTAATCTGCAAAAACAAGTCTATTATTCATAATGGAGCAACTTTTTTAGCAATTGGTTTATAGTTTAATGAAACGGGGGTAAGTTATTTATTAATCTGGTAAAACACTTCTTTCCAGCCTATTCATTTTTAATATTCCACAGTTTCGTGTTCCCGCCAGTGACGTGCGGCAGAAGGCCGGTGATTCCGTCCGGCGTACCAGAATAACCTTTTCCGGATAGTGTTTATACCAATTCAATATCCATCGTATTTATTAAGCCATCCTCAAAAGCGTAGATATGCTTTACCGTGCCATCAAACATTAAAATACCCTGCAAATCTTTTACTTTCTGATGAACTGTTACTTCAAAACTTCCATTCGGCCTTTCATTAAATCCAATTGGTTCAACGTTTGGATTTATCTCCCTCCACTGTCTTGTCCAATACTGCTTTATTTCATCATGTCCGCTTATGTAACCACCCTCCCAGGCTTTTGACCATTGCACAGTTGGCTGCATTGTGGATAGTGCTTTGTCAATGTTTCTTTCGTTAAAAGCAGCATATGCTTTCTTAATTAAATCTGTGAACGGTGTGGTCATAATTTCTTATTTAAAAGTTATAACTAAATTTTATTTAAAGTTGTTGCCGGGAGTCCCGATACCTTGCCGCCAATGAATGCAAGTACATTAAAATACGCAATATTTTCAGCCCGGCAATGTTAGCTATTATCCTATCCCAGCTCATTATAAAAAATAATCCATGTGTTGGAATAGTACCGGTACCACACGGATAAGTTTTAAATCAGCCTATGTATTATGCCTGGCGGATTCCGCGAACACAAATCTGCCTGTTAATTTTTAAGTTTATGTATAGGAAGAACAGGTAGGAAGATATGGGTTCAAGCGGTAAAATAGCTGTAATTTTCAGTATTAAACCGCTAAGGTCAACAGACTGAATATGGGATCACCAACTATAAAAGAGCTGATAAAACTGGAAGAACATTCCGACCTGCCTAAGTATGTGCAGGTCTCCGACGCAGTGATAAGAGCTATTGAAGAGCGGAGGTTGGTGAAAGGCGATCAGTTACCTTCCCTCAGACAGCTAAGTGAAGCGCTCAATATTTCTTTTGACACGGCAAAAAAAGCATATGACGTGCTTAAAAAAAGAAATATTGTAGTAGCCGCCCAAGGAAAATCAAATGTGGTGAATGCTACCGGACCGATTCCTGTTTATAGAATATTTCTTTTATTAAATAAACTTGGGTCCCACAAACGATTATTATATGATGCTTTTACTAAAGCATTCAGTTCGCTGGCACATATCGATCTGCAC
>JAYUXA010000323.1:0-2547 GCA_043753245.1 Chitinophagaceae bacterium | reverse complement strand
CGGTGAGTAACGAAGATCACCTGGTGGTAAATTTCGGTAATAAAAAATTGTATTATTCCAGTAAACCGGAAAGTCTGGTAGCAAGACCCGTACAAACTGGTGATAGTTTCACCGATTATCTTTCCGGAGAAAGGCTGTTCAGGATGGGAGAAGAACAGAATGCAATGCGGAATTTTAAAGAAGCAATGGTTCTTTACCGGGAATGCCTGGACAAAGAACCTTCTCACAGTGAAGCTTTGTCGCGGATTGCTGAATTGTATTATCGTGGCGGACTCTATGAAGAAGGATTAACGTATGCCCGTAAAGTGCTTGAGTTTAGCGCATACGACGGGGCAGCAAACTATATATACGGTGCACTGCAGGATAAACTAAACCGTACCAACGATGCAGAAGAAGCATTCAGTATTGCTTCACGAACTATGGAATACAGATCTGCCGCATATGCGCAGATCGCTGCTATTGAAATTAAAAAAAAGAACTTTGAAACCGCAGTGGAGTATTCCCGTAAATCACTGGATTATAATCGATATAACCTTTCTGCAGCAGGTTGTCTCATTACAGCAAATAGAAAATTAGGCCGAAAAGAAGATGCGAAAAAAGCGTTACAGGAAATCATAGCTATCGATCCTCTTAATCAGTATGCGAGGTTCGAGCAGTTTTTTTCGTTCAGAACAGCAGATGCAAAAAAGATTTTTCAATCTGGGATTCAAAATGAATTTCCACAGGAAACCTATCTGGAAATTGCAGTGCAATATGCCAATATAGGATTGGAGGAAGAAGCCATACAGGTATTGGAAATGGCCCCTGCTTATCCAATGGTATATTACTGGCTGGCATACCTGAATAGAAATAGTCATCGCGAACAAAGTGAAATCTACCTTAATAAGGCAAAAGCTATATCGCCCAGGCTGGTATTTCCTTTTCGTCCTGAAACACTGAAAGTGCTTGATTGGGCAGGGCTTCAGGGTCATTCATGGAAAACTGAATATTACAAAGGCCTGATCCAATGGAACAATAATAACCTCGCTAAAGCCAAAGAATTATTTTTAAAATGCGGAGATGAACCTGACTATGCCCCGTTTTATATCTCCAGAGGTATTTTATTCAGTGATGAACAATTGAACAATGGATTGGTGCTGAAAGATTTTAAAATAGCTGTTTCCCTCCATCCTGAAGAATGGCGCACCTGGAATGCGTTGAGCAATTATTACCAGGCAAGAGGATCGTTTCCTTTACAGCTTGCAACCGCCGGAAAAGCGTATCAGTTGTTTCCTGCAAATCCGGTGATAAGTATAGATTATGCGCGCGCATTGCTAAATGTAAAGAATTCTTTGGAATGCATTCATGTACTCGGTAAAGTGCTGATACTTCCACAGGAAGGAGCAAAAGAAGGCCATGAAATTTATGAAATAGCTAATATCGCTCAGGCATTAAATAATATTGAAAGAAAAAAATACAGAACTGCCATCCGGTTTCTTGAACAGGCAAAACTATATCCTGAAAAACTGGGAGAAGGCAAGCCTTATGATCCGGATTACCGGCTTCAGGATTATCTTCTGGCCTACTGTGCAAAAAAAACAGGCGACGAAAAAAATGTACAGCGGTATGAAAAGTTGATAGTGGATTATGTGGCTGACAAGGAAAAATTCATTAATCCTAAGAATAGTGCTGCAAACTATATTACGCTGGTGATGCTCAAAAAATATAGCAGACAAAACGAAGGGCAGCGTTTGATGGCAGATTGGAAACATAGGGAGGATTCTCTGTCTTTATGGAGCATTTCAAAGAATGGTTTATTACCACAAATGGAATGGGTAATGGCTAAAACAAATCGCCGCGGGGAAGAAATAAAAAAACTGGAAACCAAAATTGCAGGAGCAGGAAATGAAACACTGTTTTCGCTGGTACTGAGAGCACTTTTGATTGTAGAAGAATCCAAAAATTAATAATTCTGTTATGAAATTTGTAATGACATTTTCTTTTACTGCATTGCTCCTGATTTTTACAACTACTGTTTATTGCCAGCAGATATTGTGCTCTTTTGAAACAGAAAAGGATAGGAGTGCAGTTCTTGTATCTGATGGTGTCCGGATTACCCGGTCTACAGATTACGCCGCCTTAAATGCACACTCCCTGAAATGTGCTTTTCCTGCCAAAGGAGGTTCGGTTGCAGTGGGTCAGTTCACTATTCCTTCATGGACAAGTGCGCTTGGCGGAGAGAATGCAGGCGCTGATGCATTGTTATTTTTTATTTGGGCAGAAACCTCTTCAGCTGTATACCTCGAAGTAGAAGATTCACTGGGTCATGTGGCGGGAGATCGGTTTATGCTTAAAGCCGGCGCTAATCATATCCAACTGGCATTTTCACAAATTACCGGTGTAAATACCGAAAAAATTAAACTGTTTCGGATTATCTGTACTGAGGAATCAACGATGTATATGGATTATGTTGCACTTGACCGTTTCCAGGAGGTATTAAATAATAATGGGCGATGGGATGTAGCGTATACTTCCGAAATCCCTACAAAACATTTTCCCTGGGGCACT
>JAYUXA010000322.1:0-2581 GCA_043753245.1 Chitinophagaceae bacterium | reverse complement strand
CTTACTATCGATCTGGCTACTCTTGAATATAAACCGGGGGTTAAGGCCAGATTTGCCACGCTTGAATCCGTAAAAGCAGTGGAGGATCTGCAAACGAGATTACCCTTATTAATGCAGGGTAAGGACAAGGCAGGAGAATTTTACAGGCAGTTCCACTACGGTTTGTTTTCGTATATCTCTTATCGGATACCTGAAATCAGCAATGATATTTACCGGGTAGACTATGCCATGACCGCCGGATTCGGATGGCAGACCGGGGCATTTGAAAGCTGGGATATTTGTGGTGTGAAGGAAACGGTCAGCAAAATGAAAGAGGCAGGTTATCCGGTTGCTCCCTGGGTGGAAGAAATGATTTCAAAAGGAATTACAGCATTTTACATAATAAAAAATGGAAAGCGTTTATACTACAACGTGAATAAAAAAGAATATGTTCCTGTTGCTGGCACGGAAGCGTATATCGTAATGAAAAATTTCTCCGGCGAAACGATCTGGAAAAATAATGCCTGCCGGTTGTATCATTTGGGAGAAGAGGTATTGGGGTTGGAATGGTACACTAAAATGGGCAGCATTGGAGGTGAAGTGCTGGAAGGAATTCAACATTCCATATCGGTTTCTGAAGAAAAATATAAAGGACTTGTTATTGCGAATGAAGGAGCGAATTTCAGTGCCGGTGCCAACGTCGGGATGTTGTTCATGCTGGCCATAGAACAGGAATATGAGGAATTGGATATGGCCATCCGTATGTTTCAGCAAACGATGATGCGTGTCCGGTATTCGGCTGTTCCGGTGGTGGTGGCTCCTCATGCCCTGACACTGGGAGGAGCCTGTGAATTAAGTCTGCATGCCGATAAAGTTTGTGCGGCGGCGGAAACCTACATAGGACTGGTAGAACTCGGCGTAGGCTTAATTCCGGGTGGCGGCGGCACCAAAGAATTTGCATTGAGAGCAGCAGATGAAATGCATGAAGATGAACCAGAGACCATTACGCTGAAGAATAGATTTTTAACCATCGCTACCGCAAAAGTTTCCACATCGGCCTATGAAGGATTTGAGTTGGGAATATTCAGAAAAGGACATGATGAAGTAGTGATGAACCAATCGGCAAGAATTGCTGAAGCGCGAAGATCGGTACTCGAAATGTCTGATAGCGGTTACCGGATGCCTGTGCAGCGAAAAGACATTAAAGTTCTCGGCAGGTCTGCTCTCGGCAGTTTTTATGCAGGAATAAACAGCATGTGGAGGGCAGACTATGCTACCGGCCACGATGCGCATGTTGCACGCAAGCTGGCCTACGTGTTGTGCGGGGGAGATCTGAGTGAGCAAAGTCTGGTGAGCGAACAATATTTATTAGACCTTGAAAAAGAAGCTTTCCTGAGCCTTTGTGGAGAAAAGAAAACGCTCGAAAGGATCCAGGGTGTTTTGAAAACCGGCAAACCGGTACGAAATTAATGAAGGAATTTTTTTAAATAATTAAAATGGGCGAAGCAGAATTAAATTATTCTACCCTTGAACTGTTGATCCGCTCTACTTTTTATTTTTACGGGGAAGGAGCTTCTGCCGTGCTAACCGAAAAAATCGCTGCTGAAATTGAAACACACTGGAATGAGCCGGAGGCAGCAGTAGTGATACATAAGCAAAAATACAATATACGCTTTAGGATTTCCGGAATATATGCACCCGACCTTCCGCCAGATATCGTTTGGTACAATGACGATCCCCAACTGAATTTTTTCCGCATAGAACGATTTGTTCCTGGAAATATATCTTTTGTTGATGGCGTGGGAAGCAATACCGGAGTTTTTAAGCTTGAAAATTTAGAGCAAACTTCCACTACAGCCGCGCATGAATATGGTCATACTATTGGTTTACCCCATCCGGACAGTTCAGATATCAGGGGCGGTTTGCAGGCAGGAATAATGTATCCCCGGGGAACACTCTGTGATCCTGCCTTCCAGTATGATCCGCTTGCTGAGACATCCGCCCACGGAGGTTTTCTGGATCCACAGCATAGAAAAGTATGCCTGGAAGACATTAAAAATCTGCGGCTCCACCGATTATATTTTAACGCTGAGGGATATGCGAAACTTGGCGAATTTACCAGCATCTATCACGAAAAAGATATGGAAGGATTGGTAGCTTAGATCAATTCATTCAGTGCTGCCTCTACCGTTGGAAAAAGAAATCTGAATCCCTGCTGCCGTATAGCACCGGCATCAACGGTGGTGCTTTTCAATACTTCTACACTCATTTCGCCTAAAAGTAATTTTAACGCAAATTCCGGAACATGCACCGCAATAAATGGGCGGTTCTTCAACTTAGCAGCCTGGAGAACAAATGCTTTGTTAGTGATGAATTCCGGAGCTGCTGCATTATATACTCCCTCTGTCTTGTTATTAAGAAGAGCAAAAAGATACATACGGCAGATATCATCTATGTGGATCCAGCTGATCACCTGTTGGCCACCGCCGAGTATGGAGGCAATTCCCAGGTTTTGTGACCTGGTGAGTTCTGGAAACGCTCCTCCTTTTTTACTTAAAACAATGGATGTGCGCAATATAACCAGTCGCTTACCCAGTGTCTT
>JAYUXA010000321.1:0-2583 GCA_043753245.1 Chitinophagaceae bacterium | reverse complement strand
ATTCATAAAACTGATACCACTTGCGTATGCTAAACAGGTTAGATCTGGAAAAGCCATCTATATCTTTAAATTCTGATGTTAAGTCGGCTGCCAGTTGGGTAATAATCTTATCTCCCCAGGTAGAGGTAGCTTGTTTTTCGGTCATAGCTCTCCCAAATTCCCAATATAAGGAAAGCATTTCCGTATTCACTTTCAGGCCCGCACGTAGCTGGCTGTTTCGAATCTTAGACTTTAGTTCGCTTAGCCAGAGAGTATATTCTGAATGAGATGTTTTTTGTAATGGCATAACAATCGATTAAGAAGCACCGAAAGTATAAAGACTTAACCTAAAATAGAGTTTGAAAAGCTGTTTTCCATATTAATTACCGAACAGCGATTGCTTATTTTGTATGCGGGATAATGGTATATTTCATCAGTCACCTATTGCTTACACTGGAAAACCGATTTTACAGTGGAGGATTGATAAACAGAACCCGTTATTTAAGCTCCCTGGATATTTACAGCCAGTGCAGGAGCCGTAAAAAAATCTTTTACAACAGGTATCACTGCCGTTCAAAAATTTTCTGCATACCGGATGGTTTAAGTAGTGATGGGCATTCGCTTTACCTTTTTTTTACATCAATAGAACGATACGCACTCAACGCAGCCAACTCACCTTCCCTTCCCGGTGATTTAATTCCGTGCTCCATACCTATGAAACCCCTATACCCTAATCCATGCAGGTGTTCTAAAACGTTAGGATAGTTGATCTCCCCTGTTGTGGGTTCTTGTCTGCCAGGAGTATCCCCCACCTGTATGTAGGCGATCTGATCAAAAGCGTAATCAAGGGTAGGTAAAAGATTGCCTTCTTCAATCTGCACGTGATAGAAATCGTATAGCAACTTTACGGAAGGCCGGTTAACCGCACTCGCGAGCGCATACGCCTGTGGTATAGTATGAAGGAACATTCCGGGATGGTTAATTTTATGGTTCATCGTTTCCATGACCATTACTATCCCGTGAGGCTCATAAATATCGGCGATACGTTTCAAGAGGTCTATGGCATTAACCATTTGAAAGTCGTAAGACAATGCCAGGTCCGACAGCCCCAATACATTATGCACGAATCTGGTATTCATCCTTTTCGCAATTTCGACGGATTCCTTTACTTCTTTCAATACCCGCTCGCGGACAGAGGTATTGCGTCCGGCAAAAGTTACCTCGCTAAATGACATGGTTCCTACAAACTGCCCGAATTCCATACCCAGCTCCCTTATGATTTTACTGATGCGCTCCTGCTCTTCTTTAGGCCTGCTCCTAAGTCCCGTATTCTCCCATGCCCTGAACCCCTGATCGTATCCCCATTTAATCTGATCAACAGGGTCTTTACCTCCCAATGCGGAAAAAATGCCAAACTCTGGTGAGAATTTCAGGTTGAAAGGCATACTGTCTGGAAGGTTTTGAACAGATTTGTAATCGCCCTCTGGTACAATACCCTTAGGAGAGGAATATACTTTTTCTGCTAAGAGAGACATTCCCGAAGCGACTCCCGCTCCTGATAAAATACTATTCTGGATAAATTTTCGCCGTTCCAAATTAAAAAGTTTGAATGTGTGAAGTCATCGTTGTAAAAATATTTTATAAATTACTATTATTATGTCTTAGAATTTTCTGATCTGTTTCCGGATCCTGATCCTGCCCTAATAAAAAGGCCATGAGGTCTGCCATTTCCTGAGCTGATAATAATTTGTCTAATCCCTGAGGCATCATCGATGTATTTTCAATCTGAATGGAAAGGATGTCCTTATCGGCGATCCTGATAGAATGACCCGAAGAAATATCGATTCTTATTGCCTCCGGCGATCTTTCTTTTAAAATACCCAGATAGTCCCCGGAATTTGTTTTTACTTTATACGTTTCAAATTCACGAACAAAACTTGCATCAGGATATACTATTGCTTCCAGTAAATCGTGCGATGACCGGTCTCGCTGAATGGATGTAAGATCGGGTCCAAAGTTACCTCCCTGTTTGCCTATAGAATGACAGATTGAACAAGTAGCTTTACCGAAGAATAACTGCCTTCCTCTATCGAGAACCCCATTACCGATCTGGCTTTCGAAAGCTTCCAGGCGTTTCAGCCTTTCGCTGCGCACCTGCCTGAGCTTAACCATCAGCTTATCAACTTCAGGTCGTACCTCTGCCGGATAATTACTGAAAATCTTTTTTAGACCGTCTTCGCTGAACCCGTCAAGGGCTGGCGAGTTCAGTAGAGTAGCGGCCAGCGTTATTCCGATATCGCCTGAGCGGGAGTTTGAAAATAGGGTAACCAAATGGGGAAGAATGAAAGGATCTGCATGAACAAGGTACTGTTTTGCAAGTTTCCGGAGTTGGGTTTCGGAAAGCTTGCCTTGTCCCAATGCATAAGCCGACTTCAAGCGCAACGGAGCCTCGTTAGTTAGTTTTAACTGGTCAGACAGGTAATCAAAATCAGGTGTGCTGAATATTGAATCCTGGGTTAGAAGCACAGCAATAGCATCGATTCTTAACGATGAAGGATTATTTTTATCGCTGATCACCATCCTGATCTTTTCGGAAAGCGTATT
>JAYUXA010000320.1:0-2584 GCA_043753245.1 Chitinophagaceae bacterium | reverse complement strand
TATTGCAGACCCCTGAATGCTATTCAGTTGTTCAAAAGTTGGTTTAATCCGCTTGATTAAACCACATATTGCAGACCTGGATGCCTTGAATGCGGCGGCGGGGAATATGTAAAGCGACGCGCCTGCATGCACTACCTGCGGACCTATAACCAGGAGAAGCGCTACCTGCTATAAATGTCTGAATTGTGGCGACAGCATGGGCTGCAGTTAAAAGAAGCAGCTGCCATGCAGACTCTTAACAAAAAAATTCGTCTTCCAACTGGAAAATATATTTACTTTGCAGAGCTAAACGTTTTAATCAACACACTCTATTTGTGAAATGCAAAAAAAACCTGCCAATATAATCGCTGATGCAGCCTCTGAGGCCACTTCCATGCGTAGGTTTTTCCCTGTACAGCCCTGTTCAGTTTTTTTTGTTGGCCCCGTTCCCGTCAGGGTACGACGTTGATACCACCACAACCATAGCAGGTTATGCCATATCCTGAACTAAGTTCAGAAAACGGGCCATCAATTAATTATTTCACTTTTACAGCAATGAACCAGGATCAGGATTTTCAGATATTGATTGCAGACCCCTCTCACGAAGGTTTCGCACAGATCATTTGTGATGAAATGGCTTCATCCGCAGCGGCCCGAGGCACTGGTATCGCAAAACGCAGCCCTGATTATATCAGGCAAAAAATGCAGGAAGGAAAAGCGGTTATTGCGTTTACCAACGATGGCATCTGGGCGGGTTTTTGTTATATAGAAACCTGGAGTCATGGCGATTACGTGGCCAATTCAGGGCTGATCGTTGCCCCTGCTTTCAGAAAAGGCGGACTGGCAAAAAAAATAAAGAAAAAAATATTTGGCCTGAGCAGAAAAAAATATCCCGAAGCGAAAATATTTGGCCTGACCACCGGTCTGGCGGTAATGAAAATAAACTCTGAGCTCGGATATGAACCGGTTACCTATTCTGAATTAACACAGGATGAGGCATTCTGGAGTGGTTGCAAGAGTTGCGTCAATTACGACATCCTGATGAGCAAAGAAAGAAAGAACTGCCTTTGCACTGGAATGCTCTACGATCCCAAAGATCATTATGAACCTGCTGAGACCACTGAGGATTTTAAACAGCACTCTAAGTTGTACGAGCGCTTCATGCGTGTTAAGCTAAGCAAACTTCTGCGCTTGTTCCGTAAAAAAGAAGGTACTGCCGGTACCAAACTGCACACGAGTGCTTTCAAAGTTATCCAGCAATTTTTTTCTGTTCCATTTTAATAATAAGCATTATGTCTCCCATTAAAGTTGTATTAGGATTCAGCGGCGGCCTTGACACTTCTTATTGTGTAAAATACCTGCACGAAGACCTGGGGTACGAAGTGCATAGTATTACCGTTAATACCGGAGGTTTCAGCAATGAAGAATTAAAAGAAATAGAAAAGCATGCATACCGGCTCGGAGTGAAAACCCATGCTTCTGTCAATGCCATTAAAACCTACTACGATTCTATTGTTAAGTACCTGATATTCGGGAATGTATTAAAAAATAATACGTATCCGCTTAGTGTAAGTGCAGAGCGCCTGAGCCAGGCACTTCATATTGCAGATCATGTAAAAGAACTTAATGCAAGTGCCGTAGCACATGGGAGTACGGGAGCAGGAAACGATCAGGTACGTTTTGATATGATCTTCAATATCATGATCCCGGGAATTGAAATTATTACCCCCATAAGGGATTTAAAATTAAGCCGTGAAGCAGAAATAGAATACCTGAAAAACAAAAGAGTAGACATGAACTTCAATAAGTCTATGTATTCCATTAATAAAGGGTTGTGGGGAACAAGTGTAGGAGGAAAAGAAACGCTTTCCTCAAAAGGCATGCTGCCGGAAGAAGCATGGCCCACGCAACTTACCGATAACGGCACAGAAGAAGTGAAGCTTGGGTTTATTAAAGGAGAACTGAAAAAAATAAATGATACTGAATACCAATATCCCAGCGAAGCCATCCAATATCTGCAGACCATAGCGGGGAAGTATGCTATAGGAAGGGATATTCATGTGGGGGACACCATTATCGGCATAAAAGGTCGTGTTGGATTTGAAGCTGCGGCTCCAATGGTAATAATAAAAGCACATCACGCACTTGAAAAACATGTGCTCACCAAATGGCAGTTAAGCTGGAAAGACCAGCTGTCCCAATTTTATGGCAACTGGCTTCATGAAGGTCAGATACTTGATCCGGTGATGAGAGATATTGAAAACTATCTGGAGAGTTCACAACGTAATGTTACCGGTGATGTATTTGTACAGCTGATGCCTTACAGATTCTCCGTAACCGGTATCGATTCACCCTATGATCTGATGAATAATAAATTCGGAAAATATGGTGAGATGAACAATGGCTGGTCGGGCCAGGATGTAAGAGGCTTTAGTAAAATATTTGGCAACCAGACCATGATCTATCATCAGGTAAAAGAGGAAGCGAATGGAAAAAATTAGAATAGGCATTGCAGGTGGAGCCGGTTACACTGCAGGTGAACTGATCAGAATCCTTCTGAATCATCCGGGGGCGGAGATCGTTTCGGTGCACAGCAAAAGCAATG
>JAYUXA010000319.1:0-5625 GCA_043753245.1 Chitinophagaceae bacterium | reverse complement strand
TGGGATCCCGGGAGCAGGGGAGCTGATCTTGCCGGCTCAGATTTTCTTATAGTTCCGGTAATCAAACAGTCTTTTTCCGGTTAGCTTTTCAATCCAGTGCATCAGACGGCCCTTCAACGTAAAGTTCTTACGGGTGATATCGTGCGTAAACGACCAGTTCTGGCGTGCTACGCGGTCAAACATTACTGCAGGATGAGTACCGGTGAATTTCGTCAGCGAATCTATTCCCGAATAATCAAACTGTTCAGTGGCTTTTTTTGAAATCTTTGCGGCCATATCATGTGCGTGGTATAATTTTTCAAAACCGAGTATTTTTTGCAATTGAAAGCGTGGATGTTTTACCCAGCCGTAATGATAGATGTATGCATCAATTTCTTTTACCTGAAGTTTTCTGCCCTTCTTGCGAAATCCCTGCGCATCACGGTAAGAATATATTTCCCTGTCATTTTTAATAATGCGTATTTCATGATCATACCATTTTCTGGTATCACCAACGTAATCATAACTGCCGTAAAAATGGATGTACTTAAATAATAATCCTTCCACCTGCTCATTGTTCCTGTACTTTTTCATTGCATCCAGGATAACCGGATAATATTTTTCGTGAATGACTTCGTCTCCCTGAATATAGATGCACCAAACTGCATCTTCAGGTATGTGGTTTAATGCTTTATCTGTTTCTGCTGCCAGTACCTTGCCTCCTTCCTGGAGGGAGTCATCCCATACCGAAGGAAATACTTTTATTTTTGGAGAGCCAATAGAAGTAATCAGTTGCTCTGTGCTGTCTTCTGAATTTCCGAGGCTTACGATCACTTCTTCACACAAAGGCAGCAAACTGCTGATCGCTTCTGCGATGGGATAATCATATTTAACCGCATTGCGGATAAAGGTAAAACCTACGACTTTCACCGGTTATTTTTTAAATTATATACTTTATGCCGCCGGCTCAATGAGGTTAAGGCTGCGGAAGTGGTATTATGAAATAATCCATAGATGCAGGAACCTGTTCCCGTCATCGATGCATAAACGGCTCCTGCAATATATAGCTCCTCCTTAATTGTTTTTAAAAAAGGGTATGCTTCAAATACAGGAAGTTCAAAATCATTGGACAGCGTAGTTTTCCAACTGGTAACGGATTGGGTAACCGTTTCCTGTACTGAACCGGAAAATGAGGAAAGTTTAATTTTTTCGAATGCCCATGCAGTACTTATGTGCACTCCCGCATCGACAAGTACAAAATAGTATTCCGAAAGGTTCAGGTCTATGCACTGCAGTTGTTCCCCACGACCGGTAGCATAACAGGGTTTGTTAAGAATAAAAAAGGGACAGTCGCTACCTAATTGCAACGCATAAGCATGCAGTTGTTCCTCTGCCAGCCCCAATCGGAACTGTTGGTTGATTAATTGTAACGTGCAGGCTCCGTCAGACGAACCACCACCAAGTCCTGCGCCTGCGGGAATAGCTTTGATCAGGTGCATGTGCAGGGGGGGGATCTCCGGAAAATCGTTCTGAAGCAACTGCCAGGCCTTAAAACAAAGGTTAGTGCTCAGGTCTCCTGGTAACGGTATACCATAAAGCTCCAGTTTAAAATGAGGGTCTGTGCTGATGTTCAGTTCCAGTGCATCACGCAGTGACACGGGGTAGAAAACGGTTTGAAGAGCATGGTACCCATCGGGTCTTTTCTCCATAACCCGCAGGCCGAGGTTGATCTTACTATTGGGAAAGCGTACCAAGATTGCAGGTTATTGTTGGGAGAGATGAATTACCGGGATTTTCTTTTGTTGATCTCATCACGTATGGCAATGGCTTTCAGGAAATCTTCCTGCTCCACCACCTCAATAAGCAATGTATTTAATTCTTCTACAGAAAGTGCATTCAGGTCACTGGAACCCCTGGATATTTCAGTAGTTACGGCTTCACCCCTGGATATTTTCTTTTTACCGGAAGAGTCCTCCATTAATATGCCTGCGCTTTCGAGGATATTGTCGTATGTATAAATAGGGCAGCCAAAACGGACGGCGAGTGCCAGTGCATCAGAAGTTCTGGAGTCGATCTCTACCGTATCGTGTTCGCTGACGCAAAGAAGTTTGGAATAAAAGATACCTTCCTGAAGATCGCAGATAATGATCTCCTGAAGATCAATGCTAAAAGCGCTCATGAAATTTTTCATCAGATCGTGCGTCAGAGGTCTGCTGGGATGCATTTTTTCCAATGCTACGGCTATAGCCTGTGCCTCAAAACCACCAATTACTATCGGAAGCCTTCGTAAACCGTTTACCTCACCTAATACTACCGCATAAGAATGTGTCTGGGTAATGCTATGAGACAAGGCCACTATTTCCAACTCTATTTTCTTCATAAGATCCATTTCCCTTAATTGCGGTGCTTCCGGTGGTTTACTTTTACTTTTTAACAACCACAAACGTACATGATTTTATCGAAAAAAAGAGCCGCTAAGCTCTGCTTCCCCTACCTTTTGAGCTGTTTTACCGCTTCGATCAGTTTAGGAACAACTTCAAAAGCGTCACCTACAATTCCGTAGTCTGCGGCCTTAAAGAAAGGAGCTTCCGGATCCTTGTTGATCACTACAATAACTTTACTGCGGTTGACACCTGCAAGATGCTGTATCGACCCTGAAATACCGATGGCCAGGTAGAGATTTGGAGCGATCGCTAATCCTGTCTGCCCCACATGTTCATGATGCGGCCGCCATCCTGCATCGGCTACCGGCCGGCTGCAGGCCGTTGCTGCGCCAAGCAGGGAGGCCAGTTCCTCTATCATCTTCCAGTTTTCGGGTCCTTTTAGTCCACGGCCGCCGCTCACAACCCGCTCAGCCTCCCCTAAAGGAATTTCGCCCTGGATCTTGCTTACGGCCGTCACTTTTGTTCTGGGAGATACCAGAGCGCTTTCAAACAAAACCACTTCAGCTGTACCACCGGTTTCCGTAACGGGAAACGCATTGGGGTTAAGGGAAATGATTTTAATATCGGTAGTGATGCTGATATTGGCAAATGCCTTTCCGGAAAAAACAGTTTTTTTAACCACAAAACCTCCGGCAGTGTCTGGCAGGGCAATAGCACCGGCAACAAATCCTGCCCGGAGTTTTACAGAAAGCCTGGGAGCTATAGCCTTTCCATGCAGGTTATTAGAAAATACAACCACCTTTGCGCCGGTGGCCATCACCACAGCAGCTATGATCTTCGTATATACCTCCCCGTCAGGGTGGTTAAGCGAATCATCTGCCACCTGATGAATTTTTGTTAACCCGTATTTGCCCAGAACGGAAAGGTCTTCACCTACCGTTCCCAGCAACACACCTTCGGCGGTAGTGCCCAGCTGTTTTGCAATCGCAGCCCCATAAGAGATCGCTTCGGGTGTTGTTTTTTTTATGGCGTTATCTGACTGATCTAAAAATATTAAAACTGGCATAGTGTCTTTTGTGTTGTTCCGGTTAACGTTTTCCACTCATCGGCCTAGATTACTTTTGCCTCTTCTCTCAGCAGCCTGATGAGTTCGGCAGGAGTATCTGCCGGTACCAGTTTAACCCCCACTTTGGGAGGAAGTGTTTCAAAGCTGAGGATACTGGTAAACGTTTCTGCAGCCACTGGTTCCGAAACGGTCAATGGTCTGCTTCGCGCACCCATAATTCCTTTCATATTTGGAATACGTGGTTCGGCCATACCTTTCTGGCAACTCACTACCACCGGAAGCGTTACCTCTACCATTTCTTCCCCTCCTTCTATTTCACGGGTTACGGTGGCCAGTGTACCCTGCAGCTCCAACTTCGCAGCCAGACTCACAAAAGGAAGTTCCAGCAGTTCGGCAATCATGCCCCCCACTGAGGCACTGTTATAATCGATGGTTTCCTTTCCGGTAAAAATAAGATCATATCCCCCGTGTTGCGCTATCCCGGCGATCTGGGAAGCAATGTAAAAGCTGTCCTGACTGTTTACATTAATGCGGAAAGCTTCATCCCCTCCCAGTGCAAGTGCTTTGCGGATGATCGGATCCACATCGGCCGTGCCGACAGTTATAAGGTGAATGATCACCAGCGGATCTTTCTCTTTCAGTTCAATGGCTTTTACAAGGCAATACCATTCATCATAAGGATTGATGATCCATTGAACGCCAGCTTCTGCGAATTTCGTATTGTTATCAGTGAATGCTATTTTTGCCGTGGTGTCCGGCGTTTTGCTGATACAAACTAATATCTTCATACCGAATAGGATTTAAATTTAGTGTGACAAAGATAATAGTGATTACTACTTATAGTATTATTGTTTTAAAATGGACAGGATACCGAAACTAAAAGAATTCCTGGCTGCGTCTCCAGGAGATCCCTTCCTTCAACATGCACTGGCGTTGGAATATATAAAAACAGGAGACGAAGCAACAGCACTTCAGCTTTTTGAGGATATTCTTTTAAGGAATCCGGAATATATCGGCTCCTATTATCATCTTGCTAAACTATTGGAGCGAACAGGAAATAATGCACTCGCCATAGGATGGTATGAAAAGGGGATGGCACAGGCCCGTATTGCCGGCGACAACCATGCACTGAATGAATTAAGAATGGCTTACGAGGAATTGGTTGACTAACAAATGTATTTCAGGGTTTAAATTTTGCTATTAATATATTGCTTAGATGAACCTGTTACAAAAATTTATGTCCCAGGTACGGGAGCAAAACCTGTTTCAGGCATCGGATCAGTTGCTGCTGGCAGTAAGTGGTGGATTGGATTCGGTGGTGTTGTGTGAACTCTGTGTGCAGTCTGGCTACAGCATCAGTATCGCACACGCAAATTTTCAATTAAGGGCGCAGGAAAGTGAAGCCGACGAACAATTTGTACGCAGACTGGCGGAGGGGTACAAGATCCCTGTTCATATCAGATTGTTTGAAACAAAAATATATGCTGCAGATAATCAACTCTCCATTCAGGTAGCGGCCCGCGAACTCAGATACAGCTGGTTTCGGGAATTGCTTGCAGCCGGACCGCAATGGCTGCTGACCGGGCATCATTCCAATGATAACACGGAGACGATATTAATGAACTTTTTCAGGGGAACAGGGATCAGTGGCCTCCGGGGCATCTTGCCAAAAAAAGATCAGCTCATACGGCCGTTGTTATCTTTTACAAAAGAGGAACTACTGGAATTTGCTGTTAAAAATAATCTCCAGTGGCGCGAAGACAGTTCCAACAGTTCTGAAAAATATTCCCGCAATTATTTTCGCAATAGCATTATACCTCTGGTTAATAAACTATTTCCTGAAGCGGAAAATAATTTAAAAGAAAATAGTTTTCGTTTTCGGGAGATTGAATTATTATATCACCAGTCCGTTGCGCTTCATAAGAAAAAACTCCTGGAATATAAAGGAAACGAAATTCATATACCGGTCTTAAAACTGAAAAAAACGCTTCCTCTTCATACGATCGTGTATGAAATAATTAAAGAGTTTCAGTTTTCTTCTTCACAGGTAAAAGACGTAATTCAACTGCTGGATAGTGTGCACGGTAAATACATCAGCTCCGCTACCCACCGGATCATCAGAAATCGAAAATGGCTTATTATAGCAGCGGAAAACGTGCCTGATCCTACTTATATTATAATTGAAGAAGGGCAGAC
>JAYUXA010000318.1:0-5633 GCA_043753245.1 Chitinophagaceae bacterium | reverse complement strand
GAAGTTTGTCGCGAACAAACCCCCCGATAATATAACAGGGTAACTTAAGTTCCTGTGCAGCGTCTGCAATTTTTTTAAAAACAACCAGTTCCTTATCTGTACAAACAATATTCATCGCCCGCAAAGATAATTATTTGGCCCGGAGATAATCCTGGCAGGAAGCTTTATCTATAAGGAAAACACCGCTAAGGATTGTTGATTTTACTGTTCGATAAATTGCTGAACAATACCAACACCATAGTTTCAAGCAGACTTTAGTCAATTACAGGCTCTCAGCCCTTAGTAAACCCAGAATCTGTAGTATATAAGCAGGATGTCCGGAATTTTTGTGCGCTAAATACTTTTTTTGCCGCTGATCAGATTAATGACTACTAATACAATCGCAACAACAAGTGCGATATGAATAAGGCTGCCGGCTAAATGCATGGATAGACCGATGATCCATCCTATAACAAGAATAACAGCGATAACATACAAGAGGTTACTCATAACGTTTATTTTAAATTTACCGGGTAGTGATATAAAAAAAACATGCCATATAGATGCTGCGCGTCCGGAAGGGTGCGTATTCAATTATCAATACGGAAACAGGATAGACAGGAGTCCGTAATGAATATTTGGGAAGACAGGTAATAAAAATTATCGGTCTGCATAGGATGCAATAAAGTAAATCCTGTATGCAACAGGCATTTTGGGAGTATTAGTTATTGGGTAGTAGTGATTACCATAAAGTGGTGCGCCGGCCGCCTGACTGTTATCAACTGGTTTTTGTAAGTAAACGTTGTTTTTTTACCATTAACCAATAGTGCAGCGGGCTTCACCGGACGAAAAATTTTTACACTTCCTCCGTAAGAAATTGCAGGAATGGTAAGCTGCATAGAATCGTTTTTTAAAGTTGCGGTAATATGAACAAGCTGTTCTTTACCATCATCTTCAAAATCCATGGAAGTGGAACCCTCCCCGGGATAGTAATAAAAATCAATGTATTTATTTTCTTTGCTCCAGATAGCGGAGTTACCGCTGTAAATATTTCCCCTGGATTGCAGGGAATTGGATTTAATAAACACCGGAATGCCGGCTTCCGTAATATCCACTTTTATATATTGCCCACCTTTGAATACTGCTCCGGAATAATAATCGATCCATTCCCCTGCCGGCAGGTATACCATTCTCGAACTTGCAGCAGATAAGACCGGAGCAACAAGAAGGGTATTACCAAAAATATATTGATCCCAGATAGCATAAACAGCAGAGTCTTCCGGGTATACCATACCCATTGGTTTCATTAAAGGTCCGTATGTGGCGGAACTATTTAACTGAGATAAGATATGCGGCAACCAAAGCATGCGCAATTCGCAGGCTTTCCGGAATGCCTGCTGCACCTTACTGCTGCAATGCCAGGGCACCCGGTCCTCTCCTGCCCCACCTGGCCCGTCCAGTTTAATTTCATAAATACCATTAAATACTCCCCACTGCAACCAGCGTATATACAACTGCTCCTCTATTTTACCGGATTGCCCGAGATACCCTCCGACATCTGAACCCCAGTTAGTGAAACCCATGTAGGATGCCCTGATGCTATTGGCAAGATTAGAGGCCATCCCATCCCAGGTAGAACGGGGATCACCACCCCATATTCCACTCAAATACCGTTGTGCCCCATGAATAGCCGCTCTTGCATAATTTAACTGATCCGGCCCCAGTGAAGACTGAAGAATACTGTCCACCGTTTTCGCATAGAGGTACACGTATTTATTTTTGCGCTCTGCACGTGGTGTCCGGTCAAACCAGGTTTCGGACTCTGGAAACTGTTCATCGGCGCGGTCCATTTTGTGGCCCTTTACTCCATACTGGTATTGATTTGTTTTTAACCTTTTAGCCAATTCGGCTACCCCGGCAGGATTGGTCAGATCGATGTATCCAAATGCGCCGTTTAATAAACCCGGAAAAGCGGTATCCGCATAAGTGGCGGGAGCGATCCAGGTAAGTAAATGCAGTCCTAAAGAGTCTTTTAAGGTGTTGATCCATTTGGAAGGATCACGGAACTGATCGTTGAAATCCATTTTTGACCATTGTAAGGATCCATTGCTGTAAGGCCGGTCTACCATCATGGCCGTTAGCGGAATTTTTAACCGGGCAAATTGTTTTGCATCATCGAGTATTTCTGCACTCCCCTTTTTATTTTCGTCTCTCCAGATTATCGGGCCGCAGGACCAGACCGGAACTTTTTTGGGTGCGCCAATTACTTTAAAATATTCTGCATAAATCTGATCAGGGGAGCCGGTGAAGAGGTACCAGTCCAGCCGGTTTGTTTCGTGTGTGATACTGGTAAGGCCGTTTATTGCTAAAGCATATCTTCCTTTGGCAAACGTATTCATGAAAGAAGCATATCCTTTAGGATTAAAATAGAAAGCGGAATAAGCCGAGGCGAAATTTTCTTTATACCGGTACTGTTCTCCATTCACTTCCATCTCTATAGTACTGCCCCGTAAATCGGGAGACTTTTTATTATCGGGGTACAATGTTTCCTGTAAGCCGAAGAAATGGTCGTTTCTGTCGGTCATGTGGATCGTGTAATTTCCGATCCATGCTGCATTTCCGGTAAGATGAAACGTATTATTGCGAAAACTGATTCCCAGATCCAATACGTGATCAAAGCCCGTTTCCAGCCTGTTAAAATCAGGCATCAGGGGATAATATAATTGAATTCGTATACTGTCGCCCTGCCGGTAAACGATCTTCTGAAATTGCTGGGCAATAAAATTAATACTGATGGAATCTATGGTCACCAGGGGTTTGCCATCTTTAATCAGGCTGATTTTTTTGTCCTGGATCTGCACATCATATTGCGAATAAGAAGGTATAGATACTACAAAAGGCAAAACAAAGCATAGCAAAAACTTCATAGTGATAATTAGTTTACGACAGGACAGGTAACAGTTCTCAATTTAGTAAAACGATCAGGGATCAATACTTTTTTTTATTTTTGATCCGCTACAGGGGAGCTATAAAAATAATTCTTCCGGAAGGCAGTATAAGTATTCAGAGTAAACTAATCAAAATCGCTCTCAAACCGTACAGATTTCAGGTGCATTTTGTATTGATGGATATTTCTGGATCGGGCAGTATCCGCTTTTATAGTGAGAAGATTACTTCTGAAAATGAATTTTTGAGTTTTGATATTGTTGTAAAGATACTTTTCGGCATTTTTATCTGCGATATACGGCATTCCATGAATGGCGGCTTCAAATTCTATATCCGTTATTTTGATTTTAAGTTCGGCCTCCTGCTGTTTCAGGAGGAGGATATACTGGTAGAGTGCATGGTCTGCAAATAGCTGGTCTTCCTTTTGGCTTTCTTCATTATCAAATCCTGACTGTTGCTGGTAGATGGCCAGCAAGGTGTAAAAGTCTTTTTTTTCATAGGCCATAGTTACCTGCTGCAGAATACCGGTTTTGTATATTCTTCTCTCTTCATTATTTTCTGTATCCGGATGAAATCTTTTTACGAGTTTAAGATAAAGTGTTTTCCAGCTTTTTTGCAATAGAGCGGCTTTTTCTGCCATTTTATTGTTTATGCCAGGGTACTTTTTTTGTTTCCGGTCCGGGGAAGGATCCTTTTGTTCATCTGCAGCATACTTTAATTGGACGGTGTCATCATTCTCTTCCTCCTCATCTGTATCAAACGCAGCGGAAAATAATTCCTTTGATACCTCTTTCAGCAGGGATTTCTGCCTTTTATTCATTTTTTTATGGTCCAGGGAAAGGTATTTGATAAGCAGCTTTTGATGGTCTTCAATTTTCTCCGGACCTTCTATATTTTTACAGATGGTTAATATGTACTGTATGGTTTTTTCCTGTTCGGAAGGTTTAAGTTCGCCGCTTTCATAATGCCTGTCGAGTAGTTGTGCAAAAGCAAGCATACTATCGGTGAAATCCTTCATTGGTTTTTCCAATTCAATTCTAAATTTCACTATATAATCCCTGAACCGGGTCTCCAGCAAGATCAAAAGCTTTTTCTTTCTCTCCAATGAAAGAATGAGTCTATTGAACTGTTCCTGTTTTTTACTGAAAGTTGTCCCCTCCTGTTTTAACAAAAAAATATCCGGCATAAATGGCATCACTAATGAATGTAAAATTAAGCCAAAAACAGCAAGCATCCGTATGCTCCGGGTGGGATGGATAGGGATACTTAAAACTGCGCGTCATTGTATAACAATAGCACTATAATGGGAAGAACAAAAAAAAGGATAGTTTTTATACGACGTTTCAAAAGAGTCGGTAAAACATATATATCCTTTCCAATGTGGAGAAAATTCCTAATGATATTAAGGATTTTACAATATGACTAATTGTATATTCCGGACATAAAACGGAACGCTGGGTGAGCATGCTCCGGAATATACACTAATAATGGGCATTACCATATTTGCATTTTAATGGGTCAATTTTACCCATTGAGTGGGTAAAATTGACCCGCGATAATAAAATATTCGCATTAGTATTCACCAGGGGCTGAGGTGGATTTTGTGCTGGAAGACAGAAAAAAGCAATTCTATAGAATAGAAATAAAATCGAGTACCTCAGTAAATCAAAATGATTTTAATGGATTAAAACGTTTCGCAGAATTATCAGGTAAAAAATTTCAAAAAGGAATTGTTCTTTAAACCGGAGACCAGGTATTAAGCGGATTTAGAGAAAATCTCCAGGCAGTGCCGATGGGTAATTTATGGGTGTGATCTAAAATAGCTTGCTGAAACAGAACCTATAAGTATTCTGTGTTAATGAGGGGCAGGACTTTTATCATTCTTTCTTATTTCAAGAATTTTCAATCGAGTCAAATCAATTATTAAGACGTCGCCTATCAATGCAGAATTTTTGAGTCTCCCTAGGATACATCTGCGCATCCTCAGCCTGCAAACGTCCATTAAACACAGAAGCATGCTGATAATATCTAATAAAATAATTATCGATTATAATCAGTATTTCCTTATTAATAGAATAAATAAATTTCATTTTTATCCTATTTTGCTGGGATTTCTTTTTTACCCAAGCGATTGGTACTACTGATTTGAGATGGTTTTACATTTATGCGTACCACTCCCGATGTTCCATGTATTTTGGCTGATGTAATGGTCCGAACACCAGATGGATTTCTAGGTGAATGTGTAGTAATTCAATTTGATCAAAGTTTTCTGGGAAACATTTTTTTTGGCTTCCTGAAAATAAACTATGATGTAATTCTACAATTTCGAATGGCATGATCCACGTGGGCGGTTCCCCATTTTTTCCGGTGGGATACTTTGATATCCTGTACGGTGAAACTATTGATTTCATCTATGGTCACATGACGACGATTGCAGGCGGCGGATTTAACACTTTTTGTATTACCCATACGACTCATACCAACCTTCTCATTTAAACCTGATATTAGATAGAGCTGCATCTTTAAATTTGAAAGTAGTGGTAGGCGTACATGGCCTAAGACAGAGCCAGATTGTCAATATCGTTAACGCACATAAAAGTAAATCGGCACTTCTGGCTTGGTCAGTGGGAGACGACCTCGGCCTACCCCGCTCAATTTCTCCTAGACAGTTAAAGTCACTTCACGACGCAGTGAAGGCGGCCGACCCT
>JAYUXA010000317.1:0-5633 GCA_043753245.1 Chitinophagaceae bacterium | reverse complement strand
GGCCTGGACCACCACTCCCTGGACCCTGCCTTCCAATCTGGGCCTGACCGTAGGTCCGAATATCGGGTACGTACTAGTCAGGACCTTTAATGCGTATACCCATATTCCGGTGAATGTGGTGCTGGCAACAAACCTGGTGGCCAGTTATTTAAAAGCGGAGGCGAAGGATGCGGAGGTATCCGCCTACCAGGATGGAGATAAAATAATACCCTGGAAAGTACTAGGTTCTTTCACCGGCTCGCAACTGGAAGGGATAAAATATGAGCAATTACTGCCTTTTGATGCCAACACTCCCGAAAAAGCCGGAGGCTTTCCGTTCAGGATACTCCTGGGCGACTTTGTGACCACGGAAGATGGTACCGGCATCGTTCATACTGCGCCCGCTTTTGGGGCGGACGATTATAAAGTAGGTAAAAAATACGACATCGGAATGCTAACCATGGTGGACAAACAAGGCAAGTTCATTGAAGGCCTTGGCGAGTTCAGTCACCGGTACGTAAAAAATTATAACGATGATCCGGCTTACCAGGACGTAAATGTGGATATCAGCGTTAAGCTCAAAAAAGAAAACCGCGCTTTCCGGATAGAAAAATTTGAACACAGCTACCCGCACTGCTGGCGCACCGATAAGCCGATACTATATTATCCCCTCGATGCCTGGTTTATCCGGACTACGGCCGTAAAAGAAAAAATGGTGGCACTGAATGAAACCATCAACTGGAAGCCAAAATCAACGGGCGAAGGCCGTTTTGGCAACTGGCTGGAAAACATGGTGGACTGGAACCTTAGCCGTTCCCGTTTCTGGGGCACCCCACTTCCAATATGGCGCACGGCGGACGACAGCGAGGAAAAATGTATCGGCTCCATCAAAGAATTGAACGCCGAAATAAAAAGGGCGAATGAACTACTGGGCGGTGAAGTAAATAAAAAATACCTGCATGAAGGGATACTGGATCTCCACAAACCCTATGTTGACGGAATCGTGCTGGTCAGTGAAAGCGGCGTAGCGATGTACCGCGTTCCGGATCTGATCGATGTGTGGTTCGATAGCGGTGCGATGCCATTTGCACAATGGGGACTGGACTATGATAAACTGGATGCCGGTGACGATAAACCGTTCAATGCACCGTTCGGACAAAATTATCCTGCAGATTTTATTGCAGAAGGAGTGGACCAGACCCGTGGATGGTTTTATACCCTGCACGCTATTTCCACCCTGCTGTTTGGTTCCGTTGCCTACAAAACCTGTGTTTCTAATGGCCTGGTCCTGGACAAAGCCGGTAATAAAATGAGCAAGCGGCTGGGAAATGTAATTGATCCGTTTAAGACAATTGAAGAGTACGGTGCCGACGCCACCCGTTGGTACCTGATCACCAATGCCTCCCCATGGGAAAGCATGAAGTTCGATACGGATGGAATTAAAGAGGTGCAGCGTAAGTTTTTCGGTACGCTGTACAATACCTACCAGTTTTTTGCGCTATATGCCAATGTAGACCAGTTTGGTTTTCACGAAATGGCGATACCTGTTGCAGAAAGACCTGAAATAGACCGCTGGGTACTGTCTTCCCTCCATACGCTGGTCAGAAATGTGAACGGATATATGGACGATTACGAGCCTACCCAGGCTGGGCGCGCCATTGAAGATTTTGTGGATGCCCATCTCAGCAACTGGTATGTGCGGCTGTGCAGAAGACGGTTCTGGAAGCCGGTTCGTTCTTCCGGTGATGCAGGAGGCAACGGGGAGAGCATGGAGGAGGGATCAAAAGACAAACTCAGTGCCTATCAAACCCTATATGAATGTCTGGATACCGTACTTCGGTTAATGGCTCCAATAGCTCCGTTTTTTAGCGATTGCCTCTTTCAGGAACTGAACGCCGTAACAGCCCGGAACAAGGAGATGTCCATACACCATGTATTATTTCCCGTAGCCGATGAAAGCCAAATAGATGTAAAATTGGAACAGCGCATGCAACTTGCGCAGGATATTACCTCTCTTGTATTATCACTACGTAAGAAAATGAGTATCAAAGTACGACAGCCGCTGCAGCGAATACTCATCCCGATCACTAATGAACAGATGCAACAGCAGATTGGGCTGATGGGTGAACTGATTAAAACAGAGGTAAACGTGAAAGAGATCGAATTTCCCGATAGCAATGAAAGCACATTTATCCGGAAGAAAATCAAGCCTAATTTTGTGGCCCTCGGTAAAAGAATGGGGTCAGGAATGAAAGCTATGGCCGCAACCATAGCTCAGATATCCCAGCAGGACATAGCGTTATTGGAAAAAGAAGGTTCTATTGTATTGTTAATCGACAGCGAACCTGTAATATTACAAGCACAGGATGTGGAAATATCCGGCGAGGACATTCCGGGCTGGATCGTGGCCAACAAAGAGGCACTGACCGTGGCACTTGATACCACGCTAACACCCTTACTGATAAGTGAAGGAAATGCAAGGGAGTTGGTTAACAGGGTGCAAAAGATCAGAAAAGACAGTGGATTTGAACTTACTGACAGAATAGTGGTAAAAATATCGGAGCATGAGGGTCTTAAAGATGCCATAGCCCGATTTAATGACTATATTTGCGCCGAAATTTTAGCAGATCAACTTAAAATGGTCCCAGGGTTATCAGAAGGAACCGAAGTTGAAGTGAACGATATTCCGGTTAAAGTGTTTGTTACAAAAAATGCCTGATAATTATGGCCAACAAAAAAAACGCCGCTAAGCCTGTCAAAAAAAGCCTTCCTGTAAAAAAAGCAGTTGCCCCTGCTAAAAAACCGGCAGCAAAATCATCAAAAGCAGCCAAGCCAGCTCCTAAAAAAGCAGCAAAGGCAGCACCACCAGTACCAGTGAAAAAATTAGCAGAAAAGATAACCGCGAAAAAGGCAGAGACAAAAGTTGTAACTAAACTGGCACCGGTAGTTCAGAAAGCAGCAGTGGCTTCCAAACCACCAGCACCCAAGGCCGCTCCCGCTCCCGCACCAGTTGCATTGAAAAAACTGGGCAAAGAACCAGAAGTTAAACCGCCAGTTGTTGCGAAAAAAGAGGAAAAAGCTCCTGAAATAAAGCCCGTTGAGATTAAAAAGCCAATGGAATTGAAAAAACCAGGGCTTATTAATATTCCACCTCCCAAAAAACCAGCCCCTCCGGCAAAACCTACTAAAGTGGTAATGCCCGAGATCAAATCTAAGCTGATCAGAAAATATGAGCCTGAATTTACAAAGTCTGTGCTGGACCAGCCGGTGGTGATCTCTACAGGTCCAACCATGCGTTACAGTGATGGAGAACTTCAGGAATTCAGAGAACTGATCCAGAAAAAACTTGACCAGGCTAAGAAAGAACTTACCTATCTGCAGGGACTCATTACCCGAAAGGATGAAATGGGCGGCGATGAAAATGAGAACAGGTACATGACCATGGAAGATGGCAGCATGAGCATGGAGAGAGAACAACTTGCCCAGATGGGTAGCCGTCAGATCAATTATATCGATCACCTGGAAAAGGCGATCATGCGTATTGAAAACAGAACCTATGGTATCTGCCGGGTTACCGGGAAATTAATCGACAAAGCCCGTCTTCGTGCTGTGCCTCATGCCACTTTAAGCATTGAAGCCAAGCAGATGATGAATAAATAATTAATTAATTTCTGAATTCCGCAGGCCATGGTTTATTCAGTAAATACCGATAAATAAACCTTCCTGTCTCACTGGCTGTGTGGGCACTTTTGGCTTGTCCGATCCCGTGACGCTGTCCCGGATAGATCATGAGTTCAAAATGTTTGTTCAGGTCTTCCAGCACATCAATCAGCTGAAGACTGTTCTGAAAATGAACATTATCATCTGTTGACCCATGTACGATCCTCAATACCCCCTTGTATTTTGAGCCATAGTTCATCACGGAAGTCTTTTCATAACCCTGCTGATTTTCCAGGGGTGTATTCATGAACCGTTCTGTATAATGTGTGTCGTAGAGTTTCCAATCCGTAACCGGATAATATGCAATGCCAAAGTTGAATACATCGGAACCGTAGGTTAACGCCATACCGGTAAGATACCCGCCAAAACTTCCGCCTGTAATGCCGATTTTTGTGCTGTCCACCCAGGGTTGTGTCCGCAACCATCGGCCACAGGTCATGTAATCTTCAATTTCCCATATACCCAGCTGTTGATAAACATAATTAATGCCCTTTCTTCCGAAATGTCCCGAGCTGCGGTTATCCATAGACACCTGAATTACGCCTTCCTGGGCCCACCACTGGGTATAACTGTTGCCCATTTTCCAGCGGTCATACACTGAACCTGAATTAGGTCCACCATAAATGGAGATCCATACCGGATATTTTTTTGTAGAGTCAAAGTTCAGGGGATAAGTGATGGTTACCGGAAGATCAAAAAGATCATCTGAAGAACGCACACTGGTGAGTACTGTTTCAGGGTACTGATACTGATCGTATTCTTTTCCTGCTATAGTGCCTATCTCACGTATTCTTTTTCCTTTATTATCCATCAGCACCATTGCCGGGGGTGTAGATAAATTAGAATAAATCGCTGTAATATATTTTCCAGAGGGAGAAACCAGTACATTGTCATACGTAAAATTTCCGGTGGATAAACGGGAAGTATATTTTCCGTCAAAGGATATTTTATAAATATCGAAACGGGCAGTATTGTCTTTTCGTGCACGCAGATAAACCTGCTTGTTTTTTTCATCGGTATAAAGGATGGTAGTACCCCAGAAATGACCGTTAGAAATGCGGTTGATTAATTTTCCATTCCTGTCGTGGAGATATAAATTTTCCCAGCCGTCCTTGTCGCTAATAAAAATCAAGCGCTTATTATCCGACAAAAAAGAAAACTGATTGATGTCCGGAAAATTGACCCAGGTGTCTTGTTTTTCAGTATATAGTTCTTTCTTCTTTCCGTTTGTTTTATCAACACGGTGTATTACCAGCTGGTCCTGGCCGCGGTTCATCCATGGCACCCATAGTTCATTATCGGGTGTCCATAGCGGTTGTCCGAAATACTGATCGTCTGTTTCATTAAAATCAGCCCATACGGTTATGCCACCAGTAACAGGCACCACACCAATCTTTACTTCAGGGTTGTAATCACCTGCTTTCGGATATCGTTCATTTTCGAGGTATCCGTGCTGCCCATCGGCCACGTATATCGGGAATATTGGAACCTTCGAATCATTGAAATGCATGAAGGCGATGGACTTACTATCCGGCGACCACCAGAATGCTTTGTAATTGGAAGGCCTTCCCAATATCTCTTCGAAATAAACCCAGGAAGCATACCCGTTCAGGATGGAATCGGATCCATCGGTAGTAAGCGCAGTTTCTTTTCCGGAAGAAAACGCCCTGATGTATAAATTATTTTTTTTAGTGTAGGCCACCAGCTTTCCGTCCGGCGAAGCCGTAATATTTTTTGCATCCACGATTTCAGGCAATGCCGGTTGCTGGTTAACAGAAGTATATAGCGTTGCCTGTCCACTGAGCGCTTCTACGGCGTATACATCATTATTACGTTGTTCCAGGTAATGGTTTTCGTCTGCCCAGCCGATTACTTCAGGTAAGGACTGGTATACCTGCGGGAATTGATTGTTGAAAAGTTGCTGGAATGTAAAC
>JAYUXA010000316.1:0-2595 GCA_043753245.1 Chitinophagaceae bacterium | reverse complement strand
GTCAATCCAGTACTATTTCCGGATTCAGACTTATCGCCTTTGTGCTAACAGGAACCGGAGCTTATTTTTATTTTACGCAACACCAGGTCAGCATACTGCTATTGACGGTCCTGGTATTGTTAATTTTTCTTTTGCTCATTGGCTATTCAGTACTAACAGCGGATAAAAAAAAGCTGCTTACTCAGCTGGTTTTTATCAATAAAAACGAGCTCGGTATGCTGGATGGCCAGCGCAACGCATTTAATAACGGAGCGCAAATAACAGCATTGCCATCGCATGCTACTGATCTGGATCTTTTTGGAGACTATTCAGTATATCATTTATTAAACAGGACCACCACACCACATGGTGCCAATGCACTGGCTGCCCTCCTCAAAAATCCTTTGACAAACCGAAAGGAAATTCTGTTGCTTCAGGAAGGTATAAAAGCCTTATCAGCGCAGATAGAAACCAGACAACTGATCACAGCAAATGGATTGCTTCAGGATGTAAAAGACAATACGGTAGAAGATATTCTTTTATGGATCGATTCCAGTAATAAGGTGTCCGAAAACCGTTTTCTTCCTATCATGCGGTTTGCCGCCCCTCTGCTGTCGGTAAGCGGTTTTATTTATTATTTATCGTCCGACAATCCAATCCCACTAGGTATCGGGGTAATTGTAAGCTGGCTCATTATTGGATGGTTTGCCAAATATATTATGCGGCAACATCTGCTGATTGGAAAAAAAGAAGCGGTGCTGCAACAGTACGGGTTTATATTAAAAACATTCTCCGCCTCAAAAAGTGGAAATTCGGTTTTACTGAAAAATGTTCTGGATATTTCTATAAGCGCGCGGCAGGAAATTCATCAACTGTCAAAATTAAGTTCTCTGTTTGACCAACGGCTTAATCTGCTGGTAAGCATATTTCTCAATAGCCTGCTGCTCTATGATATCCAGGTGATGATGGCCCTGGAAAAATGGAAAAAAAGAAATAAGGATTATTTTTTGCCCTGGATAGAAGCAGTCGGCAGTATTGAACAACTTAATTCGCTGGCGACATTTAGTTTTAATCATCCCTTGTATAGTTTTCCTGAACTCCTGGAAGGAAGGCCTGAAATCACTGCGGTTGGGGTTGGTCACCCGCTTATCGATCAAAATGACCAGGTGACCAATGATATCCAGGCGGGCCGATCCGATAGTTTACTGTTGATCACCGGATCCAACATGTCGGGGAAGTCCACTTTTTTAAGAACGATTGGAGTCAATATCGTTCTGGCACAATGCGGACTGCCGGTGTGTGCAGAAACTTTTGCGTTTACACCGATGTCTGTTCTTTCTTCTATCCGGATAAGTGATTCCCTGCAGGAAAACACTTCGTATTTCATGGCTGAATTAAAAAGATTAAAATCGATCATAGATGCTTTATCTGCGGGGCTTCCGGCATTGGTGCTGATTGATGAAGTATTAAGAGGAACTAATTCAGAAGATAAAAAATTCGGATCGGAAGAGCTTATCAAAAAGCTTTCTGCTTTTAATTGCCTGGCATTTTTTGCTTCGCATGATCTTAGTCTGAGTGTCCTCGAAGAAACGCTTCCCGGAAAAGTTAAAAACTATTGTTTCGAGAGCACCATCATTAATGGGGAATTGCTGTTCGACTATAAACTTCATCAGGGAGTGGCAACAAATAAAAATGCATCTTTTCTGATGAAAAAAATGGGGATCATCGGCAATAATTCCTGAGACGGCTGCAAGAAACTTAGTCCTGAGCGATCTTTTTATCGCAGCGTATCTTTATATTCAGCGTAGTTATTGACCTTGGAAAGGTACTGATACCGCTTAAATTGCAGGTTCAAAATGGGGAAGGATATGACAAATAAAACGGAAAAAGGAGTTTCCTTTTCAGATCTTATGCAGCGGATACATCCGGTCAGACGGATGGTCATTAGTCTCCTGATTGCCACTGCAGGTTTTTTTCTGCTTAAAAATACCGGGCTGAGCTTCCTGGTGCTGACACTGTTCGCCTGGTGTATTTTTGCACTAACCTACCTGATCATTTCATGGGTGATCATCTTTTCACGCAGCATTCCCAACATCAAAAAAATTGCACGGGTGGATGATGGCAGCGGCCTTTTTGTGGCTTTTATTATTCTCCTTTCTTCTTTTGCGAGTATGATATCGGTATTGTTTCTGGTAATAGATAAAAACAAGGATACCCATCAGATGATAACAGTGCCCCTTATTATTACCGGCATTTTTCTTTCCTGGGTACTGGTACACACCACGTTCTCCTTTCATTATGCGCATGAATATTACGATAACGATTCTACAGATGAAAACAAGGACAAACAGGGGCTCAACTTTCCGGGAGAAGAAGATCCGGATTACCCTGATTTTACGTACTTCTCCTTTGTGGTTGGCATGACGTTCCAGGTGTCGGATGTAGAAGTCACATCAAAAAAAATGCGAAGACTGGTATTAATGCACGGCCTGATCTCTTTCGCATTGAACACTTTTGTGGTAGCGTTAACCATCAACCTTATTGCCGGTTTGAGTAAGTAGTTACGGATGCATCCACTTTCAAGGTTCAGGGATAATTTACCTTAAAAATCTACGC
>JAYUXA010000315.1:0-5676 GCA_043753245.1 Chitinophagaceae bacterium | reverse complement strand
GCACAGAAAGCATTGGACGCGGAAGACGTATTATTGTAGATGAATTCAATAAAGTAAAAGGCAGTTCAAACATTTTTGCAATCGGTGATATTTGCTATCAGACCACGGATGCTAAATTTCCAAACGGACATCCCCAACAGGCTCAGGTAGCGATCCAGCAAGGGGCAGTGCTAGCTAAAAACATGGCCCATATCCTGGATGGGGAATCCCTTAAGCCGTTTCATTACCACGATAAAGGTTCCATGGCTATCATCGCTAAATATAAAGCAGTGGTCGATTTACCAGGCGGATTCTTTAAGGGATTTCTGGCATGGCTGGTATGGCTGTTCATACATATCATCCCTATTGCAGGTTTCAGAAATAAAGCCAAGCTTGCTTTCAATTGGTTCTGGTCTTTTATAACGGACGATCCAACCCTGAGGTTAATAATAAGGCCACTAAAAAAGACGCCGGAAAATTAATCCGGCGCCTTTAAGAAAGCTAAAGTCGTTTACAATTTTGCATCAACAGAATCTTTCATCTTGCCGCCTTTGTGTTTCATCTTCATCTTCATCTTGTCCATGGTTCCCATTTTGCCATCCATGTCCAGCCAATCGCCATTTTTAAGCATCTTGGTGGTACCATCTGACATCTTTACAGATCCGTCTTTCATGACCATAGTTCCATTGCCGAGGGTCATGTCTTCAGACAGTTCGGTATGCTGACCGTCTTTCATCACCATCATTTTGCCATCTTTCATCATTACACAATCTTTCATTTTATGGTCCATGTTTCCATGGTCCATCTTATGCATTTTGTGACCGCTTGTGTCCTGTGCGGAAACGACTCCGGCAGTACATACGACTGCCAATGCGAGAAATAATACTTTTTTCATACAAGATCTGTTTTGTTGCGTGTTCCGGGAACAGCAGTGGTTATAAAATTTTTAGAAGGAATAACCCAGAAATAGTGCAATTATCGTTCCCGCAATAAATTAAAGCCCGCCACCGGCAACCTGCTCCAATTTCATTTTAAAAGAATAAACTAATTTGACCTGAAAAAGAAAAGAAGAGTTCTATCAGCATAGCCAATGCATATTGTGCCACAAGGCAAAGGGTTTTCACTCCCTGCCTTTAGCTGTCATCAGCATAGCCAATGCATATTGTGCCACCCTGGTAATGACCTTTTGATAGTAGAAGATACCATCACCCTGATCACGAATGTACCTGATTATGACTAATTTTGTCCTTATGCATACGACACTATTTCTTAAATGAATACTCCTTCCGGCGTAAGCTTTATCATTCCGGTTTATAATAATGCCCTAACCATCCGCAAAGTGGTGGAAGACATTCATCAGGCGGGGTACAGCTCTATCGTAGTGGTAGACGATGGCTCGCAGGAAGACATTCAAAATGCGCTCCTGGGTTTACAGATCCATTACCTGCGGCATGAAATAAATAGGGGTCAGGGAGCCGCATTAAAAACCGGTTTGGATTTTGCAAAAACACTTAACCCTGCCATCGTCATTACCTTTGACGCAGATGGCCAGCACGATGCCTCCGATATTCCGGCACTGCTTGCACCAATAACTACGGATGCCTGCGATATTACGCTGGGATCCAGATTTTTGAAGAAAAATGCTATACCCGCTCAGCGAAGAATAGTTATTCAGATAGCCAGAAGAATCAACTTTCTGCTTACCGGCCTGCTATTATCAGATGCGCATAATGGACTCCGTGCAATGAATACAACCGCCTTTCAGTCTATCTGTATCAGGGAAAAAAGAATGGCCCACGCCACTGAAATCATTGCAGAAATAAAGCGTTTAGAATTGCGCTACCAGGAAGTTCCCGTAACTATTCACTACACAGACTATTCCAAACTAAAAGGACAGCGCAACTGGAACAGCATCAGCATACTGTTCGACCTGCTGTCGCGTAAACTATTTAAGTAACCTCTTCCGGCCTCAGAGCAAAAGGGGATTGTAAGAGGAAGCAGCTGGCTGCCCGGGTTCTATTTCTTCCAGCCAGTCTTTGCGATCATTTTCCTGGTGCTGGTTGACCGGGGCAATAACCGAAGCCCCGTCGGCAAAATAAATTATAGTCATGACTTCCCGGGTATCAGCTGACCGGTTACCGGGAGCACTGTGCAGGGTCCATCCGTAATGAAAGGTTGCATCCCCGGCGCTCATGTTTTTTGCGCGGGTAACAGAATAATTTTTTTCATGGATATAGTGTTCCAGTTCCGCTTCCGACTCGTCGGAGATAGCAATATTTTTAATAGACCCATTAACCTGTGAGCCGGATGCAAAAGTGAGCATGCCCATTTCTTCGGTGATATCGATCAGAGGCATCCACATGGTTACCGTATCCTTTGTGCTGAGTGGCCAGTAATACTGATCCTGATGCCAGGGTGTAAACCCACCTCCAGACTCTTTATATAAAGCCTGATCGTGATAAAGACGCACATTGTTTACCCCGAGAAGGCTGGCAGCAATACCGGCAAATCGCTTTGCCAGCGTAAATTTCCGAACCTGTTCATCCTGCTTCCAAAGGTTCATGATCTGAAGAAATGCCCTTCCGTACGTATCTCTTTCCTCTAATTTTCTTTTTTCAGTGTTAAAGCGATAAGCAGCATCATTGATAGCACTCCGGTACAGTGTCACCTCATGTGGCTGCAATACGGCATTAAGGAGTATATGTCCATTAGACTGAAACGCCCGTTCCTGTTCCTTTGTAATGCTGTACCGGCTGGTTAATGGCGGCAATCGCAAATCGTTCATTTCATCTGTTTATCCACTGAATTTAAAGTAACTTCTTTAATTAACCCGTATAAATCTACCTGATATTGAATAGGGATGACTGTTTGAATGAACAGGCAGACCATTTAGAGCGTTGGTTTTTGGAAAGAAAAATAGCAGATCAGGAAGACGGATGCGCATCCGGAACAAAAAGTTCGTATACTTCAACGCCCAGCGCATCTGCAATTTTTACGATGGTGATCAGTTCGATATTTTTTAAACCATTTTCTATTTTACTGATGTCCGATCTGCTGATATCCGACTCCTCTTCTATGTTTTTCTGCTTCAGTCCTTTTCCTACACGGATTTTTTTTATACGTTTCCCCAGTGCGGCTAATGCTTCCTTAAACCTGGCTTCTTCCATTATCGGAAAGCTGCATTAAAGGCTGAACATAAAAAATGGGTTATAACCCACAATTATAAAAAAGTTGTTTACCTTTCTTTCTCTTTTCACCTCTAAAAAAAATTCCTTGTTTGCCGAGCATGCACCTGCATTTGAAGATCGGTTACCTGGTACACAGACCAGCTTTACCACGGTCTTTAATATGTATTACAAACGATTATGCCTGTATGCTTACCAATTTGTAAAGGACGAATCTTTTGCGGAAGACCTTGTCCAGGAATGTTTTGTGAAGATCTGGACAAAGCGCGACAGGATTGATTTTACCGCTCCGCTTACTGCCTTTCTTTATACCGTGGTTCGTAATGCAGCCTACGATTATATTCGAAATAAAAAAATTACCACCGAATCGGATGACAAGCTGATCATGTTAACGGATGCAGACCAGTTGAACGCCATGCTATTCGCTGAAACCATGAATGAGATTCACACGGTGGTACCCTTTCTTCCTCCTCAATGCAGAGCTGTTTTCCACCTATTGTTTGTGGACGGACTTGATCATACCCAGGCCGCCAAAGCACTAAACCTCTCCGAAAGCACGATCCGAACCCAGAAAGCAAATGTTGTTTCTTTTCTGAAAGGATACCTGGGCAGGCTAACCTTGATGGCCGTACTATTTTTTAATTAATTCTGGACACCAGCGTAAAAAATTACGTGTCATGAGTGGATCTTTTATTTGTTTTCAAATTCGTCCTACATTAACAGCATGAACCGCGAGCAATTACAGGAAGCCCACAGGGTAGCCAAACTGATCATAGGTTTCAGGCTTCATCAACTTACTCCGCAACAGCAGGAAGAACTTGATGATTGGCTTAGCGCGCGGATGGAAAATATGAAATTGTTTGAACGGCTAACCGATGAAACCAGAAAGGATGAGTCCATTGAGTGGTTTAAAGAAATTGATCAACAAACTGCATTCTATAATGTCCGTGTTAAAACAGTAGAACAAACCCGAAAAAAAAGAACTTATTATCAATATGCGGCCGCAGCGCTTCTGCTTATTATTGGTTTTGCAGGAATGTACCAGTATGTAGAAAAGAAAAACCACTCCCTTGCTTACGATATCCATTCCTTAAAGAAACAGTTTACGGATACCACCATTTCTTCGGTGACTTTAATTACCGGTTCAGGCGAGAAAATAAATCTGGACCAACAGCAAAAAGAAATAAGTATCACCGAAAACATAAAAGCTCATACTACAGGAAGAACGCTTACCTATAGCAAAGCAAAAACTGCTGTCAGCAATACGCTGATCGTACCGGCCGGGAATCAGTTCCAGCTTTATTTATCAGACGGCACAATGGTGTGGCTCAATGCCCAATCCAGTCTCACTTATCCTTCCTCGTTCAATGATTCTTCCCGTATAGTATCCATAGAGGGAGAAGGTTATTTTGAGGTTTCTAAAGATAAATTGCGGCCGTTTATTGTTCAATGCAGGAATATGATGGTCCGCGTCACCGGAACGCATTTTACTATTCATTCCTACAAAAATGAACAACACCAGAAGGTAACTCTGATAGAGGGTGGAATTATCATCCGGACAGGGGGTGCTGAGCAAAAAATAACGCCCGGCCAGGAAGGAAAAATAGTTAATGGAAAACTGTTCGTCACTAACAGCACCAACGCTGAAGCAAGTGCAGCATGGGTAAAGGGCGTGTTTGATTTCAATAAAACGGAAATAGAAGAAGTAATGAACCAGATTGCCCACTGGTATGGAGTAAAAATTGTTTACCGGGGCAGCATTAAAAAAGAATATACGGGAACCATACTTCGCACGTCAACACTGGAAGAAACCTTAAACATGCTGGAAATGTCCGGACGCGTACATTTTCTGACAAAAGACAAACAGATCACTGTTTTTCCCTGAACAGCATACGTTTTTATTGCGAGCTCCTATATAGAACGGCACAGAAGTGTGACTCTTTTAATCAAATCATTCCTTTTTGATCAGATCAACCTGATCAGCCCAGCCGATTGCAAGCGGGATCGTCCTGGTTTACCAAAATCAAAAGTATGCAACCGATAATGATGAACGAATGGGGCATGTTATGCTCGGAAAAAAGTGTGACCTTGGGGAGAACACGCTTTAAAAACCTTTTCCTGATGAAAGTACCATCAGTATACCTGATTCTTTTTTGTGTGCTGGTGCAAGCGAATGCTTTCACACAGGGAATTACCCTTAGCCTGTCTAATACTCCAATGAGAGAGGCTTTTACAGCCATTAAACAGCAAACGGGCATTCATTTTCTCTACACGGAAGATCTGATTAAAGAAGCCAGGCCGCTCAGTTTTTCACTTGCAAATGCGACCCTTTCCACCGCTTTGGAACGCTGTTTCCGGGATCAACCACTTTCTTATAAACTGGTCAATCACACGGTCGTTGTTCAATTAAAGACCGGGCACCAACGGCTTAACGATACCGCTATAACCATTACCGGCACCGTAAAATCAGCTGAATTTACCCTTGCAGGTGTTTCTATCAGTATCCGGGGGA
>JAYUXA010000314.1:0-11829 GCA_043753245.1 Chitinophagaceae bacterium | reverse complement strand
CAGATCCGCATCCGGGAAACTTTATTATCACACCGGATTACAAATTGGGCATCATTGATTTTGGTTGCGTGAAAGTAATTCCGGAACATTTTTACAACACTTACTTTGACTTACTGGATCCATCGCTTTTATTGGATGAAAGCCGTAAAGAAGCTTTATTTTATGAACTCCGTTTCCTTCATCCCGATGATACTAAGGAGGATAAAGCCTTTTTTCTTTCTACATTTTCTGCCATGGTGGAATTGTTAGCCAGGCCTTTTGCAACACCCGAATTCGATTTCAGTGACGATACCTATTTTAAGGCCTTATATTCTTTTGGAGAAGATCTGAGTACATTGAAACCCTTCAGGCAGTCTAAAAAAGCCCGGGGAGTTCGTGATGCGTTGTATATCAACAGGACGTATTTTGGATTATTCAGTCTTTTGCATGATTTAGGGGCAACGGTAAAAACAGGAAATACAGTAAGTGTAGCTGAATTATTATAGAGAACAAATGCTTGCGATAATGTAACGCCAGTTGTTTGAAATAGTGTAACACCAGTGATATAGACTATCATTTACGGATCGGTGTTCGCAGGGATTCTCTTAAGGAATAATTCATTACCCATTAGCAGTCCGCCCATACGCATACAAATGATCTTTATAACATCTTCCGCTAAAAAAATTATTATTTCATAAATTAACCTTATTCACCAGCGTTGCGTTGTTGCTGAAATTATCTTTTTTAATATTTATAAGTTGCTGTTTGATTGACTCTTATTCACTTAAAATATTTTCTCAAAAAATCAAATTGTTGCAGACAAAAGTTTACTTGAAATGCATTACAGTTGTGCGTTTCAAGGAATTTAATTTAATAACAATGCAACTCTATTGAACCTTATTTATTATTTTATTTATTTGCCTAACGGGTAAAATAATCTCAAAACTAGCACCTTCATTTATCTTTCCTTTAGCCAAAATAATTCCCCCATGCCGCTCTGTAATTTTTTTACAGAGTGCCAGTCCTAAACCAGTCCCTTCATATTCGTCTTTAGAATGTAAACGGGAAAATGTTTTGAAGATTTTTTCTGCTTCTTCCATGCTGAAACCAATGCCATTATCCGTAATTATTATCTTTTTATAATTTTCGTGGGCTCCTTCCAGCCCATAATATTTGAAATCGGTGCTGCTAATGGATTCAGATACAATATTTATTAAAGCAATACCTTCATTCTTTGAAAACTTGAGCGCGTTATTGATAAGATTATAAAACAACTGGTAAATAAGAATGGATGAGCCTTCGATAGCGGGCAAATCCTGATAGTGGATCACTGCTTTTTTCTGAGCAATCAATAATTCCAGATCCACTTCAATATTACCCATGATTCCATTTAAGTCAATGGGCTCAGAAGATATCATCTCCCCATCCATAGATGCGTACATCAATACTCCATCGATCATAGCATGCGCTCTGTTTGCCGCACTTTCCATTTTTGCAACATAGATTTTTGCCTTTTCCGGCAAATCGTTTCCAAACTCCTGCACAAGGCGACCCCCAAATGTTCTGATTTTGCGGATGGGCTCTTTCAAGTCGTGAGAAGTTACATGAGCAAATTGTTGCAGGTCATCATTTGATCTTTGCAGTGCCTTGGTTCGTTCTGCTACCAGTTTTTCCAGCTTTTTTGCAATGGTTTTTTGCTCATGAATATCAGTAAAAGCACCAATCCACTTCAATATGTTGCCTGCTTCATCTTTAATTGGTTCGCCCTGTACGAAATGCCACCGGTGCTCCCCTTCTTTACTTTTCAGTCTTGCTTCCGCACGGTAGGTTTTGCCAGTTGCCAAACTATCGGCCCAGGCTTCCATCATCGGTTTCATATCATCGGCATGCACTAAAACCGGCCATGTTCTTTTATCCTGCGGATCAAGCCCTGAATAATTCTTCCACTGATGAGATGCATATTCATAGTTTCCTTTTGCATCGGTCATCCACACTAACTGAGGCAGCGATTCTGAAAGTGTACGGAAGCGTTCTTCACTTTGCCGAAGCACTTCCTCAGATGTTTTCTGAATAGTAATATCTGTGGAAGTGGTAAGAACAATAGAAAGCTCCCCTTTTTCATTAAAGAGAGGCGAGGACTTTGACAAAATCCAGAAGAATGAACCTGTATGGCGATGAATGAATTGTGCTACCACTTCTGACGGCTGGCCGGACCGGAGGCTGAGAGCAGCAAAACTATCACCTGCAGGTAAAGGTTCTCCTTTCTGATCGAGCACTATAAATGTTTCCTCCAGCCTTTTCGTTAGCTGAAACATATCTTTCTCCGCTAATACTTCTTCTACGGTATTATACCCTATCTGCCTGGCACCTATTTCATTTAAGAAAAGTATTTTGCCATCCTTATCGAAATGGTAAATAGCAGAGGGTACATTTTTAAATATAAGCTCTAATTGTTCCTTCGTATATTTTAAAGCTTCCTGTATTTCTCTTTGCACAGAAACATCCGTGTTGGTGCCAAACCATTGAACGATTTCACCTGTTTCATTTCGTATCGGCAGGGCACGCGAAAGGAACCAGCGGTATTCACCTTCCTTGCTTCTCAATAAAAAGGTATCTTCCCAATCTTTGCCAGACGCAATTGCTTTTTTAAACCGGGCAAGTACGCCTTCAATCAGGTCGGTGTGGTGCACCTTTTGCCATCCCCAACCCTGCATTTCCTCCAAGGTTGTTCCTGTGTAATCGTACCAGCGCTGGTTGTACCAGTAAATCCATCCCTGCGCATCCGTCATCCAGGCTAATTGCGAAATATTATCGGCCAGAGTGCTGAATTGCTTTTCACTTTCTTCTATCTTCTTTCTTGATAAAACCTGCTCAGTAATTTCATGGGCTAAAGCCATTACTCCGGAGATGGTTCCATCAGCTTCCCTAAGGGGCTCATAAACAAATTTTACATACGCATTTTCAAGATTGCCGTTGCGCATTAAATTGATAGGAAGTTCCTGTACAACATAACGCTCGCCTGTGTGATACACCCCATCTAAAAGTTCTCTAAATCCCTGCTCTTTCAGTTCGGGTAGCACCTCAAATGTTGGTTTATTTAATACCTGCTCCGTTGTTCTGCCCCACATTAATACCATTTCTTCGTTGATCGTTTCTATCACATAATCGGTTCCGCGCAGTACACATATAGCTACTGGTGCCTGATAGACCAGGTTTTGAAACCGTGTTAGCAGTGCTTTTTCTTTCAGTTCATTTTGTTTTTGTTCTGTAATATCCCTTGATACGGAAATGATCCGTTGCACTTTTTTAGTGGTATCATCAATTAAAATCGGAGCTACAATAACATCCCACCATTTAGGTGTCCCTTTTGTAGTAGGGTTCATGGTTTGAAACTGCTCTTTTTTACCATCAAGCGCTTTTGAGATTGCGTCCTTAATCATCTGTTGGTTTTTTTCTTCCCATAGATCCGACCAATAATGATCTTTAATTTTACCGAAATCATCAATCTCCATCAGGCAAATACCGTTATCATTCATAAACAAAACACGTCCCTCTGCATCAAGAATTTTAATACAGTCGGGGCTGTTGTTCAACACGCAGCGGCTGAATGCTTCGCTTTCTTTTATTTTATTATTAAGTAATGCCTGCGGTGTTACTTCGGTGGCAATAATGGCGATGCCTTCTATTTCGCCTTTTTTATTTCGTTGTGCCTGATGAACGTACGTGTAATACGATAACTGGCTTTTTCCATCACGAATTACATACACCGGCTTTTCGTACCCATAGCTTGGCTTACCGGTAGTATAAACCTCCTGAATTAATTGTTCATACCCTTGTTCAATCAATTCGGGCAAAAGGGTGAAAAACGGTTTTCCGTGCACCTCTTTTCCCTTGCCCCAGGTTTCTAAAATAGCATCGTTTGCCAGCTCAATTATTAAATCTTCTCCTTTTAAAATAGCGATCATAGAAGGAGAATTATACACCATTTCCTGGTAACGGAATACGCTTTCTTCTATTTTGGTGCGGGCATGCACTTTATCGGTAACATCTTCAATAGCAAGCAGAATTAATTTTTCTTCCGTTTGTTCGGTCATTATTTCCCTTGCATTTAACAGCATTACCCGCTTACCGATATCCTGAAAGTTGTGTGTGAGCTCATAATCGGTAAACAAGTTTTTTTTGGGAAGGATGTCTTCCAGCAGCGTTCGCAATGCAGGAATGTTCCATTGGCTGTTGCCGACTTCATAAATTAATCTGCCTTCTGTTTCCTGTTCATTTACCCGGAAAGTTTTGTAAAAAGAGTTATTGCCTGATTTTACCCGCAGGTTCCTGTCCAGCACCAGCATTGGTTGACGTATGGTGGTTAAAATGCTCTCCGCATAGTCCCTTGCTTTGGTTGCCACTCCATTTAAAGCAATCAATTCCTGGTTAACCACTGTAAGCTCTTCGTTGGTGCTTTGCAGTTCTTCTTTGCCGGTTTCCAATTCTTCGTTCAGGCTTTGCAATTCTTCGCTGCCGCTTAATAATTCTTCATTGGCGCTTTGCAGTTCTTCGTTAGTTGCTTCCTGGTCTTCCGTAATGCTGCGCATATCTTCCCGCAATTGCCGTAGTTCATTTTCTAGCTGGTCAATGCGGCTTTGAGCTGCAAGCTTTGAAGTAAATGTTTTGATTGTTGAACTTACGGCTACTGGCTCAAAGCTTAGAGTTTGTGGCTGCGTGTGATGAAACAGCACTAAATAGTACGGTTCAACGGTATCAGGCAATGTCAGCGCTTCAATACTGATGTTGGTTAAACTGCCATTAATATCAATCGGAATATTTTCTTTTATTACAGATATCTTTTCATTTTTTGCTTTGTATAAAATGTTGCGTAGTTCAAATGCCAATCCTTCCTTTGCCATCTTTAATAAATTATGACTGGGCTTACCTGGCAGATGCTCTAAAAAATTTCCCGTCTTGCCACGGAAATGCACAATGTCCATCGCTTCATTTACCACCACTCCGGCAGGGGTATAGCGGCTTAGTATAATATCATCAGCGGTTTTTTGAAAGTTGGTACGTCCCGGTTTTTCGGTATCCGGTTTGGAATAGATATCTACATCAGCTATGCCCTGCTCCTGCCGGAAGTTGGCGGTAAGCATGAACTTGCCTGGTGCATCTTTACGGTAAAATAATTTATCTTCTTTGTGAGTGATGCCGAAAAGATCAGACACACTGCTAATGGTTTCAGATTTTCCAATCAATAAAAACCCACCCCGGTTTAAAGCATAGTGAAAAGTGGTCAGTGCCTTTTTTTGAAGATAGGGCTCCATATAAATAAGTACATTGCGGCAACTGAGGAAATCTATTTTGCCAAATGGCGGATCTTTTAAAAAATTATGCACGGCAAACACACACATATCCCTGACGGATTTATTGATCTGGTAAGTGCCGTTGGTTTTAGTGAAAAAATCATTAAGCCGTTTTGCGGATAACTCTTCCACTTCGTTTTTGGTGAAAATGCCTGACCGGGCTTTGGTTATAGCGGGTTCGCTGATATCTGTGGCAAATAGTTGAACGGGTCCGCCACGGCTGTCCCCAGGGTAGTTGGCGGATGACAGGAATTCTTTAATGCAAATGGCAATGGAATACACTTCCTGCCCCGTGCTGCATCCAGCCACCCACAGACGGATTGGGTCACCGTCTTTCTTATTTTTTATGATCTGAGGAAAGACTGTTTCGCATAAATGGGCAAAACTTTTCGTGTCACGGAAAAACGATGTAACGGGAATCAATAAATCCTGGTATAAAGCATCCTGCTCCGTTTTATTTTCTCTGAGAAAGGTGAGATAATCGGAAGGCTGTTGCAGTTTGCTTAACGTCATCCTGCGAAACAATCTTCTTCGGATGGTGGTTTGTTTGTAGTAAGTGAAATCGGTTCCTTTCCGCAGCCTCAGCAGCGCAAGAATTTGCCTGAAAATATCTTCTTCCTCCTTTCTTTCCACCGAAGAAGGGGAATCTTCGGCAATAAAGCTATCGTTACTGTCGGTGATTTTTATCAGCTCTAACAATTTTTGCGGGATTTCTTCGGGCGGAAGAATAAAATCAACAACGCCTGCCTGTATAGCACTGTGCGGCATGCCGTCATAAGCTGCTGAATCTTCGCTTTGTGCAAAGGTAAACCCTCCCTGTTCTTTAATGGACTTTAACCCTTTTGTGCCATCGCTGGCGGTGCCGGACAGCACTACGCCTATGGAACGCGACTGGTGCACCTCCGCCAGTGAAGTAAAGAACAGATCAATCGGCAGAGTGTGTTTATTTTTGCTTGCGGTGCGGGGCTTTAGTAACAAAACGCCATCATTTGCCAGCAGCACTTTATTGCTGGGAATAATATAAATATGGTCGGGCAGTACTTTAATATCGTCCGATATCTCCAATACCGGTATTTTAGTGACCTTTTGCAAAATTTCCGGCAGCATGCTTTCGTGGCCGGGGTGCAGGTGCTGTACCAGTACGTAGGCCATTCCTGAGTGTTCAGGGATAGCTTTTAATAGCTTTTTAAAAGCATCCAAACCACCGGCGGAAGCACCGATGCCTACAACCGGAAACTGGAGAGTAGATTTGATTAACGGTTTATCTGTTCTACGTTTATCATTATTGGTTTCCATCGCTCTAGAGGGTTTGAAAACGTAACGTTTTCTTTAAAGGGATTGATAATTGGTAGCTAATAAGTATAAATCTTTAAACTTTAAGCAGGATCTGCATTAAATAAACAATTTACGGAAACTAAGATTTAAAATAATTTTTTTGTTTGCTGACTTAATGTTGTCCATTTATTTAGGGCCTGATACAGGATTATGTGCATATTAACCACCTGCGCCATTATGGTGGTCAAAATTTTAATATTCTATTAAATTAATATTCGTAAAAGATCACAAAACATGGCAGCCGTGATGGCTCGATTTTAAAGCTCTTGGTAACAGAAAGCTATTTTTTAATGGGATAGGTCCCGTAAGTGAGGAATTTTATTCATAGCTGCCCCTATTTATGCCAGGCATGAATTTGGAAGAACATTTATCAAAATCATCACTAAAAACCAGATTATGGCAACTTCAATTAAAGATCAGGCAGAAGAGATCAAAAATAATGACGACCACAAAGAAGGTCATCTTACCAAAATGATCGAACAACAAACCGCAAAATTACCTTCCGATACTTTTCTTTGGGCGGCAGGTGTTTCCATAATCACCTCCCTAACCCTGAAAATAATGGGTAAGCGGCACAATGCGTTGTTTGTAGGACAATGGGCAGCACCATTTCTGTTGCTGGGCATCTACAATAAGATCGTGAAGGTGGCAGGCAGCGATAAAGACAGTGCAAAGCCTGATAGTGGGTTCTAAGCAGTAACTATTCGTTTCTGGCTAACTGTTTCTACTTTGCAATATACTATCCGGGTATGGTCTATCCGGATAGTATATTGATTATACCGCATATGCCTGGCCTTATATTAATCTACCCTTGCCCTGCCTTACATTATATAACGCCTTATATTATATAACGCATTTCTCCCCCGGCCTCCACTTCCTCTGACAGCTACACATTATTTTTGAAGACAATCATTAGGAATGGATGCTTTTTCCATGCTTCACACTCATTTCACCGCCAATGCCGGGTTTCCAATTCTGTAGCTTCTAAAGCAAAGAAATAATAACTGATTGTTTATTTTAAAAGAATTGAATTCAGATTCATTATACCCTTCTTCAGCAGAATGAATGACAGGGCTTATTATTTCCCTCCTTATTCTTATATTTATATAGCTGTACTTCACGGTTTTCAGTGATCACGATGTCCGCTATAGATATTGTGTTATCATCCTGATCGCCCTTATTTCCATAATAAAATGCGTATTCAAAATCAAAAATATGTGCAGGGATCCAATTCATTGTATCATTCCACCGTATATGGCTCAAAAAATACAGGAAGCTGGGGATAGCAATAAAAAATTATTTTCCGCTTCCACCCGTACCCGGTTCAACGATGAACTATTCCGCAAGAAAAGAGCCTTGCTGACTGAAATGAATGGCAGGCAGATGAAGAAAATACTTTCAGGTTCTGCTATACGTCTGATAACCGCACTGGACCCGGAAAAGAAAACCAAAAAACCAGGTCCCGTCCGAAAGATTTATGATGCCCGCAACACCGAAGACCAGCGTAACCTTCCCGGAGTGCCCGCCCGCAATGAAGGAGAAAAGCCGGTTAAAGATAAGGATGTAAATAATATCTACGATAATTGCGGATATACCTGGAACTTTTATTATAACCAGCTGCAACGGGATTCTATAGATGGAAAAGGATTACCGTTAATTAATTCTGTTCATTTCGGGAAGAATTTCGGAAATGCCTTTTGGGAAGGCACACAGATGGTTTTCGGCGATGGGGATGAAGTTTTCCGTTCTTTTACAGAGGATATCGATATAACCGGACACGAGCTTACGCATGGCGTGGTCCAGTACGAAGCGCAGCTGGAATATGCGGGTCAGAGCGGTGCTATAAATGAATCCATGGCCGATGTTTTTGGGATGATGATCCGTCAATTTGCACTTGGGGAGGATAGCAAAACGTCAGACTGGCTGATTGGGCGGACCTGTATTAAAGGCAAGGGCTATGCACTGCGCTCCATGAAAGCGCCCGGCACCGCGTATGTCAATCATCCTATACTGGGCACCGATCCGCAACCTGCTACTATGAAAGACTATATTTCCCTTCCTAATAATAGTTCCGGCGATTATGGTGGTGTTCACCTGAATTCCGGAATTGTCAACCATGCGTTTTACCTCGTAGCAGTAAATCTGGGACAGAACTCATGGGATAAAGCGGGAAAGATCTGGTACGATGCACTGTGTGATGAAGTATTACTAAATGAAAAAGCACAGTTTACCGATCTGCGAAATGCTACTATCACTACCGCAGAAAAACGCTATGGCACTGGCAGTAACGAAGCCACCGTGGTAAAACAGGCATGGACAGCAACAGGACTATAAACAACTATCCGATAAAGTTCACTACCACCGGCAATACCATTTCAAATCAGGCGGTTGCAACGATAAAGAATTGTACATGAAGCTCACCCTTTCCATTTCGGGCGGTTTTACCGGACTTACAAAAACATACAGTGTTGACATCCGGTCGCTGGATAAAAAAACACGCGATTCGCTCGTCAATTATATTAATAAAAAATCATCTCCCGCACCTGCAACGCCATTAGCACCCTGTTGGTCGCTCGATGATAATAAAGAGATTACCATAGAAACAAAAGAATTAACACCGGAATTAAAAGTGCTTTTTGAAGCAATGAAGAAGGAGCTTCGGTATGCCGGTAAATAAAGCGTACTAATTCCCAACCTGTATTAAGCAGACGGAATCCTTATTTACCGTAACATTTAACACCTGACTGGCAAATTCCTAACCTGTAAGAAGCATACAGAACCCTTATTTACTATTTAACAAAACAAGTATACCATTTTGCATGGAAGAATCATTTGAGCTACCCATTCAGTACAGAAACCGGGAAATTGTTTGCACGTGTAAACTCGTTACCACAGGATATTCCTATAGAATTTATCTCCAGGCAGAAGATCAGGAAATTATTTTTGAACCCGACGAAGAAAGAAATCTCAGAGCCTTGTACGAAAATCAACAGTCGGGAAAATCACTTCCTGCAGACCTGATCCGTATAATAGGAGAAGCGCTGGAAAAAAATCTTTTACCCTGATCACATCCTGTAACAAACCGCATTTATATTCATACCTGCACCGACTGATGCAAACAAAATCACCTCGCCTTTGTTCACCTGATGATCGGGCAACAATCCTTTTTTCACCATATCAAATAAGGTAGGTACCGTGGCTACTGAACTATTGCCCAGCTCGTGAATATTCATAGGCATAATATTGTCAGGCAGGTGAGTGATACCGTACAGCAGGTAAAATGCTTTGATGATGGCGATATCCATTTTTTCATTTGCCTGGTGAATGAATATTTTCCGCACCTCCGTAATATCTATATGGCTGTTTTCAAGACATGCTTTCATCGCCTCCGGCACCAGTTTCAACGCAAATTCATACACTTTTCTTCCCTGCATTTTCATATAACGGACACGAGGGTCCGAATCGGGAAAGTTGGATTTGCCCATAGAGATGTATTTCATCTCTTCCATCACATAAGTTTGGGCAGCAGATCCGATAATACCTGCCCCGCTGGCAGTGGTTTCCTGCGATTCCAGGACTGCGGCCCCCGCTCCATCACTGAATATCATGCTGTCGCGGTCGTAATCATCGATCACCCTGCTTAGGGTTTCCGTACCGATCACGAGGCATTTTTTCGCCATTCCCGCCTTAAAAAAAGCATCTGCCTGGATTAATCCCTGTATCCAGCCCGGGCAACCAAACAGAATATCGTAGGCGACACAGTTGGGATTTTTAATGCCCAAGGTAAATTTCACGCGGGCAGCCAGCGCAGGTACTGCATCCGACTGAATTGTATGTTTAGTAACATTGCCGAAGTTGTGCGCTACAATAATCTGATCGATGGTCTCGGGGTCTACTGAAGCATCAGCTATTGCGAGTGATCCTGCAATGGCGCCCATATCGGATGCATTGATATCTGAGGCAGCGTACCGTCTGGCAGAAATACCGGTCACCTGTTCAAATTTACGTATGATCTCTTCGGGGGCACTTGGGATCCGTTCCTGGCTGTTGTCGTAAAAATCATGAACGGTAAAATCTCTGTTCTGCTTGATACAGGAAGGAATAAAACTTCCAGTTCCTGTTATTATGGATCGCATCATATGACGTCTAACGAAAGGCTGTAGTGCCTTTTTCCTGGTGCAAAGGTACAAATTCTTTGCGCATCCTTCAAGCCAAATCGGGAAACGCTTCTTACTTCACTATTTTATTCTATAAGGCTTGTTTAAAAACCGCATTCAGCAGGAAGTTCATTATTTTCGGTCGGACCGATATATAGTTTCAATGAAATTTAATGTAAGCGCTCATCTGGAATATACCACTACAGAACCCTGTACCTTTATACTGAATATTCATACCCTGGATAAACCGGATAGTTTAATTAAGGAATCTTTCCGTGCTGATCCAGTCTTTCCTGTGGAAATACTCGCACCTTCCAGAGAGGGCAACCGGCTGGTGAGGATCACCATGGATAAACCTGGCTCAGTGCGCTTTTACTATCAGGCACTTGTCCAAAATTCGTTTACGCTCATTAATTTTAAAAACGAGACCCCAACGGCTATCTCCGCCCTTGATCCTTCCGTATTCACCTACCTTAACCCAAGCAGGTATTGCCAGTCAGACAAACTATACCGTCTGGCCAATCACCAGTTTGGGAAAATAGAGAATGAATTTTCGAAAGTAGTGGCTATCTCCGAATGGATCAATCAAAATGTGGAATACCTCAGCGGATCTACTAATGCAGAAACATCTGCTTATGATACCGTTACCCAGCAGGCCGGCGTATGCAGGGATTTTGCTCACCTGGGTATTGCGCTTTGCCGGGCATTGACAATTCCTGCCAGGTACTGTTCGGTATACGCATACCAGCTTGAACCACAAGATTTTCATGCTTGTTTTGAAGCCTACTTATCAGGAAACTGGATCATATTCGATGCTACTAAACTGGCTCCTCTTAATGGACTGATTAAAATAGCGGTAGGCAGAGATGCAGCCGATACGGCCATTGCCAATCTTTTCGGAGATGTTATGGGAAATGGTATAGTGGTGAACAGCACTTTAGCGGGAGAAAATTTTGAACCGTTATTTTATCATCCTGGCGATTGGCTTGGCATTTCCTATTAGGTTA
>JAYUXA010000313.1:0-5686 GCA_043753245.1 Chitinophagaceae bacterium | reverse complement strand
GTGAACCACGTTTTCAGCAGGGGTTCCCAAAGCTCATCAATCCTCGTCTTGTCTTCAGAAATGGATGCCTGCCCATAGATACTTAAGAAATCAGAATGAGCTGAACCCTGAAAGAACAACTGCACAGAAGGATCTGTAGCGATCTCTTTGTTGTGGTGGCTGTCATTCGCACTCAGAAACCATAAGTTTCCTTGATCATCGATCTTTTGGACAGCCATTGGTCTTGTTTTAATTGCCACCGATTGTTTGATCTGGGTGCAGAAAAAGCAAGTACCTGCTTTTTTTGCCAGTTCCCTGATCTTTTCTACCGCTTCCTGTCCGGAGAGTGGCTTGTACGTATCTTCTTCCTGTTGTTGGTTAATACTATTCATAGCTGAACATTATTGTTTTTGAATCAATAACAGTTAAAAAATGATGCCATTAGGCGTTATTGTAAACTTTTAACACGGTTTCCCTGAGTGCCGACCCTTTTTCTGATACCACAAATTCCATTATTTCTGCCAATTGCTGAGGACTTACCCAATTATGCGGATCTGCATCGGGCATGTTTTTTCTGTTTAGTGGCGTATCAATTGTGCTGGGAACAATCACAGTAGCTGTTACAGCTGTTCCCAAAGATTCCTCATTAATAAACTCAGCCAGTTTAAACAACAGGGTTTTGCTCAGGCTATAGGCTATGAGTTCTTTACCAGCGGAGGATACCAGTGCGGGCCGCGCACCAATAAATAGTATTTTTCCTTCACGCTGCTGCTGCAGGTGTTGAAAAACTGGCCGGGCGATGTAGTAAGCAGTATTAAAATTCAGGGATAACTGCTTTGATATTGCTTCCCCGGAAGTCGCGGCGATATTTCCCTGATCAAAGCCCCCCACTAATAACAGTGCTGAATAGACTATCCCGTATTTTTTTATTGTGGATCGTACATATTCGTCCGCTGCATTTTCATCCATCAGGTCTACTGCTGCAATATCGAGGTTTGGATGCCTGATAAAATGTTCGTCGGTTCTTTTTGATACTACTGCGGCTACGTGGTAGCCTCTGTCAAGAAATAATTGCGTAACTGTCTTCCCAAGATTGCCATTTGCTCCGGTAATAATTATTGTTTTCATAGTTGAATTATAAACTTTGCCTGCAGACCTGGTTTTGTCTGTCCAGTCGCAGTAAAACTGGATTTCTGTTGTTTTTATTCCGGCTGATTTATTTATTTGCCCTACCAGTTGTAGTATTTTTTTAGATAAACCGGTTATACCGGAACTATCCAGCCGGAGAAAGGTTCTGTTGCTGATATAAATGACCGGAATACAATTCAAAGGAGAGGGAGAAGTAGTAAATCGGAGAGGAGAGATGGGTACAGGTATAGAATCGCCGGGTAATAGATCAATATCAAAATACCGGATATACAATGATCTTACATTATTAAGCAGCACTGTTTCCTGTGCAAGGTTATCTAATCGAGAAGTAGTTTTCCAATAATACAAAGAAGTGGATTTCTCACGCTGTTTGCATGCAGAAATTATCAAAATTAATAGTGCAAGGCAGTGTATCCGGAAACCCAAGAACGGACGGTTTTTGTAAAGTTACCATTGCGCCGTTGAAATGAGGTAATAAATAGTGCTTTTCAGGACAAATGGTTGATGTCCTGGAAATAATGAAAGGCACAAAACTACAGTATACCCCGGAGTATAAGATTTCGATAACTTGCACCCTAACAGCCTGTAAATGAGTTCCACCAACTATTTAATTCTCCGGACAACAGCAGAGATGCTGCCCTACTACCATCTGGTGATCCAGATGCCGTATTCTTTCACCATTGAGCAGTATGAACGCTACTTAGAGGAAATGATTCCTAACGGATATAGTCAGGCTGCGGTGCTGGATGGGATCGATTGCATTGCATTGGCTGGATTCTGGATCAATACAAAGCTTTATTGTGGAAAATATGTAGAGTTGGATAATGTTATAGTAGCTCTTGGCAACCAGGGTAGGGGTATTGGTAAAATGCTGTGCCGGTTTGTGGAGGAGGAAGCGCTGAGACAGGGATGCACGACGGCTTTGCTGGATGCTTATGTGGAAAATGCAGCAGCCCATAAGTTCTATTTCCGGGAAGGATACAAGATCCGGGGATACCATTTTTTAAAGCATCTGTAAGTTTTTTTATATTAGTCAAAAATAAGCCTCCGTGAAAAAATACAAAGTTAAGACCGTTTCTAAAGGACTATTTGCTAGTAAACTGCCTGGAGCAGTAGAAAGAATGCTGCGGGAGCAAACTGCACAGGGATGGGAGATTGTAAGTGTATCGTTCAGTCTGAGCTTATGGTGGATACCTGTAGCCTACCTTACTTTTTCCAGAGACATCATCACGGAGTAACGCTTATTCTCCTTCTTCATTCTGTGGAACCGGCGCCAGTTTTGGAATCCGAATAATATGAATCCAGTTCAGGAACAGAATAACCGGATACACCGGATCCAGCTCGTGCCATCTGAAACCAAAATTAATGGAAGAAGGTCTCTTGTGATGATTGTTATGGTAAGATTCTCCCAGCATAAGAACATCCACGCTAAATAGATTCTGGGAAGTGTTTTTAAGTTTGAAATTTCGGTACCCGAATTTATGCGCGAACCAGTTGATGATGGCACCATGAAATGCGCCCATCAGAATAATTACAGGAAGTAACAGGTACTGCCAGGCAGACGTTGCGAAAAGAATAAAAATGACCACATACACACCCACCCAAAGTAAACGGGAAGTAGGGGTATTTGCCCATTTATCAAATCCTCTCCATTCCGGGAGATTCTTTAAAAATTTTTCTTCCACAATTTCTTTGCCTTTAAAAATAGCACGGTAACGCATGCTTGTACGCCACATCATAGCAAACATATTCGAAGAAAAATTGGGTGAATGCGGATCCCTCTCGGTGTCCGTATAAGCATGGTGCATCCTATGCATAATGGCATAAGCTTTAGGGCTCATGTAATGGGCGCCCTGAGTAATATAGGTAAAGATAAAAAAGAAACGTTCCCAGAATTTACTCATTCGAAAGGCCCCATGGGAAGCATATCTATGATGAAAAAATGTTTGCGTAAACAACGACAGGTACCATACTGCAATAAAAAAAATGATAATGAACATAAGTCTTTGACGTGTTATAAACTACATAAATGCGTATGAAAATAGGCTTTTCTTCGTAAAGAAGAATCAAATCAAATCAAGCCTTAGGATTTACTGCCCTGGAATACTTTATCAGTTGATTATTAAGTAAATATCTCCTATATTTACCATCTCTAATCCATCGATCGTATCAACCATCGGCTCAACTTAAAATCGGCATTCTCCTCCTATCATCGCAAATGACATCTAAAATCGTACCATGCTACAGTTTGGCCGCGAGTTAATACCCTCCAGGATGATGTTCGTGCTTATGATCGTATTCCTGGTTAGCTGTCAAAAAATAAGTTCACGCCCGGCTGATCCTGACAAGCTTCCTCATGACAGTATTCCAGTGGTAGAAGGTCACGACATATACCCCATATCCCGTTACACAGTTTCCCCAAAATCTACCGATCCGGGCATTACCACTGCCTTGAAGGATCACCTCATCTATTATAACACGAATCCTGTTCAGAAAAAGCTGCTGTACCTGTTTCTTCCAGGTACATACAGAGATCCTGCCGAATGCCAGGCTACCAACTTAAAGGCTGTATCTCTTGGTTATCACTCTATTGGCCTTATGTACGACAACCTGGTTGCCGTTAATCCTTTATGCAGTGCCACCGGCGATATCACCTGCCACAGCAGGGCCCGGCGCGAAGTGATCAATGGAACCGACCGGCATGCGGGAGTACATGTGAACTACACCAATTCGATTGTTAACAGACTGTATAAGTTACTTATTTACCTTAAGGCTCATTACCCGGATCAGCACTGGGAGGAGTTCCTTGATGGCACTCAACCCGCATGGAGTAAGATTATAATTGCCGGCCATTCACAGGGGGGATCCCTGGCGGGGGTAATAGGTAAATATTATCCTGTAAAAAAAGTCATCCTGCTTTCTGCTATTGATTTTCTTAAGAATGGAAAAATGCCTGACTGGCAAGCTGATCAGACTAAAAAGGGTATTTATTATGAATTTATCAATGCTGCTGATGAACTGGTGCCGTATGCGGATGTACTGAAGGGTTGGATGGCACTGGGCATGAGTGATTTTGGTATACCCGGTAATACCGCATCGACCTTATTTCCTTATAATTATACGCACACACTGATCACTACAGACAACCCAAACACGGATGGGATAGACAAATACCACAACAGCACGGCTGTTGATGCTTATATTCCAAAAGATAGTGCAGGAAAATATAGGTACGACCAGGTATGGGAGTATCTGATCACCATTTAAATGGTTTATTGCAATACGGATACCTCTTCCGCATACTACTATTTATCAGTCATTTTTGCTAAAAGAGCACCAAGCAGGGTATTGACTTCCTGGTATTGATTGATGACCAGCAGGTGACCTCCTTTGATAAGATGATGCGGGGAAGTAAAACGTACCGGCAGAACAGGGTCATTGGTTCCGTGAATATGAATTAAAGGTTGGGGAACAGTGTCGTTATCCCATCTTAATACCGCATCAATTGCCCAGCTGATAAAACGTCTGTCCCCATCGTAGATCATCCGGCGCAATAATCTGCGGTTCACTTTCCCCTTAATGGTAAAAAGATGCCTAACGATCGTAGCTAATTTATAAAATTCCGGGGGCAGCAGTTTCTGCAGCCCGGTTTTTTTTGCGTACTGATAGTAATGGGGAAGATGGCGGGCAATAGGTACACTGCCTATAATTATAGTGCAGACAGGCGAGGTAATTTTTGCTATTTCCACTCCCACCATCCCTCCGAGCGATACTCCGATAAGGATAAATTTTTCCTGCTTATTTATTCGGTCGGCCATTCTTGCGGCGTATACGGGAATCGTCTCGCCTTCTTTAAAATCAATCCAGTCCAGGTACTGAATTTTAAACCCGCTGGGAAGGGTGATATGTGTAAACAGCCGGTGGTCGGCACCTATACCCGGAAGAAAATATACGTTCATTATAATACCCCTCTATTTCGATACCAATAGGCCAGGGCGTTAAGTTAAGATTTGTTGTCTTGATTTTATTCATCAGGCCGCTTTTTTATTTGATTGCCGGCAAGAGATGGACGTCAGGTTTTTTTCTTGTATTGTAGTTCGTGCATTATTTACCCAATTTTTTTCTTTCGGCTTTAATCATTGCCATTGTTTTTAGAAATAGCAATGATTATCATTTTTACTTTCCTCATATAGGCGTATATCTTCCAGCTCTTCTAATTCTTCTAAAAGTGTTTTAAATTCTTTCATAGGAAGAACGGCAGATATTTTTTTACCTGTATTGTCTGTAATATATTGCGGATGTATTGTAAGCATAATCTATCTATTTAGCAGTTTGAATATTTTGTTCAAAGAACGTTTGAAATTTTTGTTTTGTAAGCATTGTATCAATAATTTTCATAACGGTGCTTTTGTCCTTATCGTTGAGTTGAGCAATTTAATCGAACCTGTTCCGATGCTGTTTATTCATGGTGATGTCCGGACTTATAATGTTCCTGGAGCAGGTCTCCGCCGTAATCGTGCAACAGATCCCTAACCACGGTGTGTACATGATTTGCATT
>JAYUXA010000312.1:0-2622 GCA_043753245.1 Chitinophagaceae bacterium | reverse complement strand
AGTATTTCACTGAATTTCTGGTAGTTTCTTAAGCCAAAATGTGCATTGAGAAGGTTGTGAACCGCTTTTATATAATGAGCGGTTTCTACCTGTATCATGTGCGGCTCCTGCCGGAAAAGATCCACCCATTTCGTTGTGTAGCGGTAATACAATAACCAATCCTGTCTGATAAACGAATACCAGCAATAGCACTGATAAAGATAAAGCCTTTCATAAAATCCCTGAACGGTATTGGCATTGCGTGGCAGGTGATCGGTAAAATATTCTTCTATCGCTTTTTCTTCTTTCTCATTGCGGGCATGACCATTTTTGATATACCAGCTATACAATTGAAGAGACAAATTGGAAAGCCTGCTGATGCGGACAAGTTTTTGATTGGTCTCTTCCGCTTCCTGGGTAAGGAGTTCTGCCCGATCCTGCATGCTTCGGGTAATATGAAGGGACTCGATTTTTTTTTCAAAGAACAGGGCCTGCATCAGATACGTAAACTGATTGTTGGATCGGGCCATTTCCTTCATCCGGTCCAGCATTTTTAATGCCTGCAGGTAAAGGCCTTTATTATATAATATTCTGGCATGGTCCATCTGCTCATGGAGCTGTAAATCGATATTATCTGTATCTTTAAGAATCCGCAGGCTGGACAGAATTTTGCGGTATAAATGCGATTTGATGTTAGAAAGCTGCTGTTTACGAAGGCTTTTGTTTTTTAAAAGCTGATTCTCGTCATATTCCTGCATTTTGTCCAGTGCATCGAACAACTGAACTATTTTAAGATCCTCCCCTCCGGAATTCCGTTTTACATTTAGCTTGAAATTGCGTTTTTCAGCCTTCTCAAGAGACTTAATAAGCTGAAAAAGCGAATCTGTTTGTTTGTTGGGCATCGTAGTAAAAAATCTTAAAATCCTTGCCCCATCTGGATTTGAGGAAGGATTGCCTGCTTTCAGGAGTGTAAAATACCCACAAAATTGATTTCCTGCCACAAATAAATCAGGATAATTTCGAAGCAGGTCTCTTTATTCCATGAAAACCCACCCTTTAATATCTACCGGGATACCAACAACCTAATCAACCTCCATATATGGCAGAACAAAAAATATTCATTTTTGATACTACGCTCCGCGATGGAGAACAGGTACCAGGGTGTAAATTAAACACGGCCGAAAAAGTTGAACTGGCCCTGAAGCTGGAAACCTTAGGCGTAGATATTATTGAGGCTGGTTTTCCCGTTTCCAGTCCGGGAGATTTCGAATCCGTTCAGGAAATTTCCAGAATTATTAAAGACGCTACCGTTTGCGCACTTACCCGCGCAGTTCAAAAAGATATTGAGGTGGCAGCTGATGCTTTGAAAGGTGCCCGCCGTCCGCGGATTCATACCGGTATTGGCACTTCTGACTATCATATCAAGGGAAAGTTTAATTCTAATAGAGATGATATTCTTCTGAGAGCGGTCCAGTGCGTAAAATGGGCCCGGAATTTTACAGATGATGTGGAGTTTTATGCGGAAGATGCAGGACGTGCCGACAATGAATACCTGGCAAGAGTAATTGAAGCGGTTATTGCAGCAGGCGCCACAACGGTGAATATACCCGATACTACAGGGTATTGCCTCCCTGCTCAGTATGGCGAAAAGATCGCTTTTCTGGTAAATAATGTAGCTAATATCGATAAGGCGGTGATTTCCTGCCATTGCCACAATGACCTAGGGCTGGCTACCGCAAATTCCATTGCGGGCATTGTTAACGGAGCCAGACAAATAGAATGTACCATTAATGGACTTGGTGAAAGAGCCGGAAACACGGCTCTCGAAGAAGTGGTTATGATCATCCGCCAGCACAGCGATCTGGGTTTCTATACCAGCATCGATTCGAAAATGCTGAATCCTATGAGTAAGCTGGTAAGTGATACCATGAGGATGCAGGTACAGCCCAATAAAGCGATTGTCGGGGCGAATGCTTTTTCACACTCTTCCGGAATTCACCAGGACGGATTTCTAAAGGATGCTATTACCTATGAGATTATCAATCCCAAAGATGTAGGGGCGGAACTTTCGAAAATTGTGCTTACCGCAAGAAGCGGCAGAAGCGCACTGGCACATCGGTTTTTAAAGTTAGGCTTTGATTACTCCCGCAATGATATAGACATATTATACGAACAGTTTTTAAAAGTTGCCGATCAGAAAAGAGAAGTGATGGAAGACGATTTGCATCTGATGGCAAAAGCCTATGCTGCGGTTACCGTTTAATATTTAAGTATCTAACCAATCATGTCAAAAACACTATTCGATAAAATCTGGGACAAACATGTAGTGAAGACCATTCCAAATGGCCCTTCAGTACTCTATATTGACAAACACTTTATCCATGAGGTTACCAGTCCCCAGGCTTTCAAAGGGCTGGAAATCCGAGGTATTACAGTCGGAAGGCCTGCGCAGGTAGTGGCCACCGCCGATCACAATGTGCCAACTGTTAACCAGCATCTGCCTATTAAAGATGAATTGTCCCGGTTGCAGGTGAATAAATTGATTGAAAACTGCAAGAACCATAATATTGAATTATATGGATTAGGTCACCCCTTTCAGGGAATCGTTCATGTAATAGGACCCGAGCTGGGCATCACCCAGCC
>JAYUXA010000311.1:0-2624 GCA_043753245.1 Chitinophagaceae bacterium | reverse complement strand
TCATGACCCGATCATTCTGCTCACAGTTTCAATTTGCCCATATCTTGCTCTTTGTACTTTTCGCGGTTGGCGATTGCCTTCAGCATTTTAAAGTACACTCCCATACTTCCGGAATTATTATTCCAGTAATTAGCTTCTTCTGTAATTACTTTTACCAGGCACAATTTCGGGTCATCCTTACCACCGGGGAACCAGGCTTTCAACAATGGATTCCATAATTCGTTAATTTTCTTTTTATCCAGTATAACCGTGCAACTTCCTTTTACAGAAACATAGACATTTTTCCCAGGATGAGAATAGATCAGGTGTACATTATTATCTTTTGAAACTTCCTGGATCTTTTCAGAAAACTCATTTGTAAAGAACCAGGCATTGCCTTCGTCATCTACACAAGCAGTGGACATAGGCCTGCTGAACAGATTACATTGGTCATCTATGGTAGTGAACATGCAAACGCTTACATCCTTTATTAACTGTTTAAACTTTCGTATCGCTTCTTCCTTTATACTGGTAGATTCCATGAGTTAACGGGTTTAGGTAATAAGAGTATACTCCGAAATCTGTGCCATAAATGGTGGCTAGTGAAATTAGATGGAGGATAAAATTGGACTCCGGCCAAAATCAATCGTTCTTAACTATTTTTTTATTGATATTCTCTACCTCCACAATGAAATTGTTTACATCAGCGTCTGCATAGGTACCGTAAGCGTCAACCAGTGTCCCCTTAAGCCCATCATTGGTCTCTATTGCATATAATATGGACATATCATCGGGATTAGAAGCCCCTTCAAATCTGAAAAAATTAACGATACGTACATCTGAGGGCTGATAAATCCGCTCCGTGCGCAATGACTTTAATCCTTCCGGAATAGCCTTAAAATCATCCGTAAATCCATCTCCTATCATTTTAGTGATGCAGGACGACAGGCTTTTCATGTACGGCATCGTATTGTTATCATTAACTATCATAACCAGATATTTATTGTAATTAAAATAGAATTAATAAAAGAAGCCGGTCTAAATTAACCGGCTTCCAGGTGTTTCACAAATATCTAAATTTAAATGAGAATTATTTGTTAACTGCAGCATGAAGATCTCTGTATTTCTTGATTACGTCATGTGCTATTTTCAAGGAGGATTTTTGATTCGTGATCAGCTGGCGGATATCGGTATTGATTTCTGCATCAGATTTAAGCGCAGAATCGTAAGCCTTCTGTGCTGCGTCTTCTCCAAATTCACAGTTTTCCAGAATAGACTGACGGGTATTTCCGGAAAATGTTGCTTTAACATCCATCCATACACGATATATCTTCCCGGAATTAGTAGTACCTGTTACAGGTTCACCGCCTAATTTAACAACGTGTTGTGTAAGTTCAGCGGCGTACTGACGACTTTCATCCGCCATTTTACTAAATGCCGCTCTAAGGTCTACATCGATATCGCGCGCTTCTTCACCAGCTTTTTCATATCCCACTATACGGTCGTTATTAATTCTGATCAAATCGTTTAATACTTCTACCAAATCGTCGTTAGTTGTCATAACATTATTTTAAAAGTTAAGAGATATGCAGTATCTATTAAAAAGTTGTGCCGGACTTTTTGCCAGATAATTACCTATTTATTATATTATGTATTATCTTACGCCTCGAAATGTTTTAATTTTTATTTGCTAACCCAAAAAATTTAATTATGGCAAAGAAAGCAGCAAAGAAAGCCGCTCCTAAAAAAGCAGGCAGACCAGCAAAGAAAGCCGCTAAAAAAGCAGCTCCTAAAAAAGCGGGAAGACCAGCTAAGAAAGCGGGAAGACCAGCTAAAAAAGTAGCGAAGAAAGCCGCTAAAAAATCAGCAGGCCGTCCAAAGAAAGCAGGACGCCCCGCTAAAAAGTGATAATTGATCTTCCTTAACAGGAATTAATCCTGAAGGTTTTTCAATATTTTCATTAACACTTGTTCAGAACCGGTCAGGCCTTCAGGCTTTTCCGGTTCTTCAAGTTTATCGAGTTTATTGATATACGTTTCAAGATTACGCTCCTCGTATAATCGTATCTATCCGGGAGGAACTTAGTATTTTCTACATACTGTTCTTTTATTTACAAGTTTTTTACTACCCTCATCCAGTGCCTTCGTAATTTTCTTTTTGGCACTGAATCTGAGATTGATCCTGCAATAGATTTAAATGCATACAGAATATTCAGTGATCCTGACCAGGTGCTGAAATCCTTTGCAGTAAATTCTCTTTCGGTAGTTTGTTTTCTTCCAGCAGTTTGTTTAATATATTGGTTCACCATTCCAGCATCAATATTTTTTCGTTACCTGTCTTTTGTATAGTATTGAAACAATTCTTTTCCTGGAATATCTCTGCATGCTCTTACAACATTTGCCAGTTTACGGCTCGTAAGGGAAATAGTGTGTTCGATTCCCTTTTTACCTTTAAAGCAAAACCGGATACCACTGCCGTCGATGGTTACATGCCTGTCCTTCATGGTTGTTAATCCATAGGAACAATACAGCTTTTCATAACCACTGTTTCCAATCCGGAGTTTGCATTATAAAAAAAGTCAGGCACAACGGCCTGACTTAACCCCTAAACCCTACTGCTTTACGCAGCTATTTGAAATTATCCCG
>JAYUXA010000310.1:0-5695 GCA_043753245.1 Chitinophagaceae bacterium | reverse complement strand
AGCATTATCGGTAAGCGCCCTGGTAACAACTAAAGGGTCTCTTTTATCTGAAAAAACTATCCGGTAAATGGTCTGCTGGGACACAAAATGGCGTTGTACCCGAATCTTACCATCTTTAAAATCTAATTCAAATATATCAAGGTCATTTTCCATACCATGAATTTAGTAATTTTCTAACTTTTAAACAACCTTATGCAAGTTTCCAAATTTGATCTCAGTTTTACTTTTAAAGGCAACAAACTAACTGCTACCTGCCACAAAATGAAGGTTTATAAACATCCCCATATAAGAGTTGCGGTAAATAGAGAAAAAGGTAAAACTGATATCTATATTTTTCACGAAATAAATGAGCCCAATCAAAAATATTTCTGGTTTCAATTAAGTGGTATTAAGGAAGAAATTGCCACAATAATTGCAAAAAAACTGGAGGAGATAATGGTATATTCAAACTAAAATATCACAGCATAATTACTTTGAAACGGTGCTATTTTCTTTCGTATCAATAGCGGATTTTAGCATCCTTAAAATATCTTTTGTCATTCGGATATTAATGGTATATACCATGGCAATAAGTTACTTGACGGATTCATCATTTCAGCAGCTCTCCTACATTTATCCGGCCTTATCATTACTTACCTTTATTTTATTAAGAACAGGAACAATCATTAATTTTAACTTTGCCTTTCCCTGCTTGTGTTCTATCTTTTCAATAGCCCGCATATCAGCTAAAACAGTCTGGGAATATAATATAGCCTTTTTGATATTTACACTTTACTATTTTCAAAAAAGGTGAAAACACCTATTGCAAAAATTAATTAAAGAATTTATATTTGAAGATACTTTCGGCACACCACTCCAAAAAGTATAGCCATACATAATACCTAATTCTTGTTTTAAGCTATCCAGTTCTGGTGCTATAAAAATATCCGGAAGAAGCATTTTATGGAAATTCAATCAGCGATAAACAAGGAAGATTCATAAAGTAAGATAAGCTGGGTAACACAGACTTAACATCACCTAATAATGATGTTGCTAAAATAGTTTATAAGTGTTTATGAATACAAACTTATCATGTATTCAGGTTGAGGAGGAACTGAAAAATGTATACACCTTTTAAAAATTAATACATGAATAAACTAGAAAACCTGCAACAGGATGCCGAGCTGTTGATAGAATTAAACAGGCGGTTAAAAAGCGGCGATACTTTTCCAAAAGCCAGAAACACAGGAGTATCGGTAAACGAAATGACTGGTTTTATGGAAGGGCTGCCCGTGGGAGAATCTACCTACGTAGAAGCTGTTATACTCGACTTTTTAAGACCATGTCTTATTGTTAAAAACAACAGTTTTAGTGTGCCCGACTCAGACATTTGGAAACTAAGGCTTGATCCCTACCGCAAAATGCTAGAAAAGCGCATTGCCAGTGTAGGCAGAATAGAATTTAAGTTTCATCCCAGGCACAAATGGGGCGGTACCGGCTGGCTTATAGCAGAAAACATCATCATCACTAACCGGCATGTGGCGGCACTTTTTGCCAATAAAACCGCTGGTGCAATCACTTTTATTCAAAACCATATAGGTAAATACATCGAAGCCTTTATTGATTATAATGAAGAACATGGAACCACTACTGCGCCTGTTGTGGCGGCCGTGGAAGATATTTTATATTTAGCCGAGAGTGGCCAACCAGATATTGCCATACTAAAGATTTCGTCATCGGGGGGCCGGTTAGAACCCATACCTCTCTTTATGGGAGATGTAAAAGAAAAATCAGAGATAGCGGTTATTGGCTATCCTGCTTATGATCCGTACAGGAACCCGCTTAAACCTGCAGATGTTACAAGGATATTCAGCGATATTTTTGATTGCAAGCGCCTGTCGCCGGGGTATATTTTAAATGAAGATACAGGGGCCAACAGTTTTTCGCATGATGCCACCACATTGGGCGGCAATTCAGGTTCGGTGGTAATCGACCTTAAAAGTGGCCACGCAGCAGGCCTGCACTTCAGCGGTGTTTTTCACCAGGAAAATTATGCGGTCAATGGCAAAGCTATTTTGGACGCACTGGCTAAAACAAGTGTGCATGTAACTGAAGTCAAAGCGCCTGTTCCTATTCCTGCACCCAAAGACTATGAACTCGAAATTGAGGAAGGCCTGCCGGAAGATTATGAAGACAGGATAGGTTACGAAGAAGACTTTTTGGGTGAAGATAATATTGTTTCATTACCACCTGTATTAGATACCGATAATGTACTCACGTTTGGTGATGATGAATCTGTTTTAAAATACCTGCATTTTTCTGTGGTAATGAATGAAGCCAGAAGAATTTGCTTTTACAGTGCGGTAAATATTTATGGCGAAAAGTGCAGGAAAACAAAAAGGCCTGCCTGGCAGTACGATCCCCGTATCCCTAAGAAATACCAGATAAAGGGTGAATGTTATGGTAACCCTCCAAAATTCAGTCGTGGCCACATGACAAGAAGAGAGGACCCTGCCTGGGGGGATGATATTACAGAGGCAACCTTGGGCAATGCAGATTCCATGCATGTAACCAATGCAGTACCGCAGATGCAATCGTTTAATGCAGGCATCTGGTTGGGGCTTGAAGACCATGCGCTGCAGAATGCCAAAGGAGATGATATGAAGATCAGCGTTATTACCGGACCGTTTTTTACAGATGAAGATCCGGAATATTATGGTATAAAAATTCCGAAAGAGTTCTGGAAGATTATTGTGTTCATCCATGATGAAACTGGGGAACTTTGTGCTACGGGCTATACAATGTCGCAGGAAGATTTTCTGCAACCAGAGGAATTTGTGTTTGGTGCTTATAAAACCTACCAAACTACCATTAAAAGTATACAGGAAAGAGCAGGCATCGATTTTGGGAAACTGGCCAAAATCGATCCTTATGTAGGTGAAGAAGTAATGGCTTCACCGCTTGAAGATCTGAGCCAGGTAAGGTTCAGGAGATAAGTACCACTCACTGTGTATAGATTAGATATTTTACTAAAAACAATTGCCCATTAAATGCAGCTATAAAACATGCCAGGTATATTAACTGATACGGAACTAAATATGGTGGTAAGCCAGATTGCTGCCGATATAAGCGGTGATCCTACCCCCGTTTCTACAGCAATCGGCAGTTACCATTTTGTCAAAATTGCAAGGCATCAAATTCCCTTTGATTATGCCTTTAATATTGTAAGGTATTGCGAAAAATATGCCTGGATGGAAACACCTTCATTACTCGAAAAACTGTTGGACAAGTATAGGGTGATAGCAAATTTTAATAACATAATTGTAAGGATACAGCAATTGGCACCGCCTAAATTTCATAAAGGGATGCGTCCCTGGGATACAATATTGGTACAGACAGATGATCCTTTTTTGAGCAGGAGGATCACTAGGAATGCCATAGAAAGTTTTTCATATCCATTGGTGCCTACAGTAAATCCGCCCGGCATTCGTGCGCTGGTAGTAAAAGGGCCCGAACAGAGTGGTAAAACCTATACCCATAATTATATTGGATACATTCATAAGTGCCTGGGTGGACTCAATTTTAATACTGTATGGGTCGATTTAAAAAAGCATTTCACCAGCGCTTTTGGTCCCATGGGACTCACAAAACTAATATTAGACCAGGTAAACCCCGATTGGCAGGCGCAGCAGGTGTATGTACCCGAACTTGGAAACGAGCAACCCGCCAGGTGGACCCAGGTACTCTGCGGAATTATTGCCGACCAGGTAGAATATACAAACACCACCCACGTAATTGTAATTGATGGTTTTGCTGAAAAGCCCGGCGAATCGCTTTGCATACCCCGTGAGGTTTCAGAAATGATGGTGCAGCTTACCAGCTTTGCCACCGCCGCAAATCCTGCGACCCGGGGCAATGACCTGATCCGTATAGTATTGCTCGGTTTCGGTCAGCCGGTTGGCAATCATTTGAACAGGGTAAGGGTAGACGATATACAGCCCCTGCAGGCAGCCGACCTAGAGCACTACTTTAACGACTATGCAGATTTACACAATAAAGAAATGCCGATGAATTGGACCGCTCCGTTGGTGAATAAAGTATTACAAAATGATGACCCAGCAAGAAAAGACAGAACAAAGATCATTTCTCAAAAAGCGCTTGCTATAGCAAGACAAACAATTGGCACCTGAATATGGAGAATAAAAAAGAAATAATTACGCTGGAAGAAATAAATAGAAAGCTGGAAGGCTTTGAATTTCCGGAATACAAGGAGCCTGAAGAGGGGCAGCCGTTCCCGGATGCGTCACCATATATTGATGCGGCTGCTGTAATGGTTTTTTATGATCCTTCTTCCATCAGGCCTGTTGTTCCAGTACCGGAAGAGCAGCACAAAAAATACATGAATGAATTGATTGGCCTCAGTGACGTAGTAGTGGACACGAGTACAGAAATTATTGATAGCTCTGCAAAAGAGAGAAAGCAAAAAAATTATAAAATACTATTTACGCTCAAAGACTACTTACGCAAAATTACATTGAATAAACTGGTGGAACAGGGGCACATCAAAGAAGCGATAGCAGCCAATAAAGAAAGTACGGAAGCTACTGAATTACCAGCACAGTATTTACTTACTAAATATCTTAAAGGCGAAACCATTGTGCTTGAACAGTTACAGGAAGAGGAATTGATTGAAATGTACAGGATACATGACTGGCTGGATAATATTACTACTCCAAATAAATATACCAGCAATAATATAAAAGATAGGATTGAACTGGTAGAAATGGTGCGCCCGTTTAAGCGGCTTACCGGCGTGGTGGAAGATGGTGTATTTAATAATAAATTCAGTGGCAGGCAGCAGGAACTGGCACAGCTCAGGAGCTACGTTGGTGTGCAGGACCCCAGGGGCATCCAAGAAACCGTACAAAGATTCATTGGATCATTTTTTTCAAAGGAAAAAAAACCATTGCTCATTTTTGGAATAGGCGGTGTTGGAAAATCTACCCTGCTCGCAAAATTTATTTTAGAACACCTGGAAGCAAAAAACAAGTTCAGGTTTCCGTTTGTGTATCTTGATTTTGACCGCCCTAACCTAAGTGCCCTGGAACCTGAAACACTTTTAATAGAAGCAGCCAGGCAATTGTCTGTTCAGTATAGAAATATCCCGGATTTATCCCAGGCATTTGCTGTTTTTTACAACAAATGGATACCACACTATGATGTATTGCTGGAAGCAGGAAGTTCCCACCAGGTTTCGATATCATCAGAATCATTTACACTCAATAAGTCGATCAATAAAAGCAACTTGATGGCGGAGTTTGAGGACCTGTTAAAGAATTTGTACAAGCGGGAGGAAAAACCGTTCTTAATTGTGCTTGACACTTTTGAAGAAGTGCAGTACAATGGAGCTGAATTTGTAAATGCAATCCTTGATTTTTCAGAAAACCTTATTAAAAATTTTGCGCAGGCAAGGATCATTCTATCCGGCCGGAGCCCCGTAGATAAAAAACGCTTGATTGAAGTGGAGATCGGCAACCTGGATACAGAAGCCGCTACACAATTTGTTATGAATAATGGCATCAGTGATGCATTACTTGCCAAGGAGGTCAACTCGCACTCTCCCCTCCCTCCAACTCCATCAGGTTCAGTCTCCCGCCTCGCGTTTCGATTTCTGTCACGTGATGGCTGTCGCCTTCCGCACTCCTCTCGCAACTTT
>JAYUXA010000309.1:0-5696 GCA_043753245.1 Chitinophagaceae bacterium | reverse complement strand
TGGCATGGACAGGTAATTTTAAGATAGACCTCGAGAAAGACAGCTATCAGCATCTAAGATTGATCGCCGGCATAAATCCATACGCATCGGCGTATGAGCTGAAAGCCTCCGAACTGATGGAAACACCTGCATTGATTTATACCCTTTCTCACCACGGAAAAGGTATGGCCAGCAGAAACCTGCATTCCTGGGCCACCCGGTACTGCCTGCGCGACGGTCAGGGAAAACGCATGACTCTGCTCAACAACTGGGAGTCGACGTATTTTGATTTTGATGAATCAAAACTGAAAGAACTTTTTAAAAATGCGAAAGATCTTGGAGTGGATCTGTTTTTACTGGACGACGGATGGTTTGGAAATAAATATCCCAGAAATGATGACACAGGCGGTCTTGGTGACTGGAAAGAAAATAGAAAGAAACTGCCTCATGGCCTGGGTTATCTGGTAAAAGAAGCTACTGCTGCCGGCGTAAAATTCGGAATATGGGTAGAACCGGAAATGGTAAACCCTAAAAGTGAATTGTACGAAAAACATCCTGACTGGGTAATCCGCCATCCTGACCGGAAAGAATATTATTTCCGCAATCAACTGGTGCTAGATCTGAGTAATCCGGAAGTACGCAATTTCGTTTTTGGAATAATAGATTCCGTGCTAACGCAAAATCCGGATATCGCTTTTATAAAATGGGATTGCAATGCCGTGGTATACAATGCGTATTCGGCCTACCTGGCAAAGAATAAGATCCCTCAGAGTATGTTGTACGTCAACTATGTAAAAGGGCTGTATGGCATTATGGAAAAAATCAGCACTAAATTTCCCGCTACCGCCATGATGTTGTGTAGTGGCGGAGGCGGAAGAGTAGATTACGGAGCTTTGAAATACTTTATGGAATATTGGCCCAGTGATAATACCGATCCTCTGGAAAGGGTATTTATTCAGTGGGAGAATTCTTACTTTTTCCCGGCAATTGCTTCCTGCAACCATGTAACGAACTGGAGTACTACTGCACCCTTAAAATATAAGATCGATGTGGCTATGATGGGCAAATTGGGTTTTGACATCGTGGTCAATAAACTTTCCCCGGAGGACCTCCGTTTTGCAAAAAAAGCGGTAGAAGAATACCACAGGGTCAGTGCTGTTGTGTGGCATGGAGATCTTTACAGGCTAAGCGATCCATGGACAAAAAACATCGCTTCGTTAATGTTTGTGTCTGCAAATAAAAACCAGTCTGTCGTATTTAATTACCTAACCAATACCAGGTATCATACCAATGTATCCCCTGAGCCCATTAAATTAAACGGGCTCGATTCCAACAAAAAATACCGGGTGAAAGAAATAAACCTCTATCCCGGGACAAAGCCGGCATTCACATCGGATCAATTGTTTTCAGGAGAATTTTTGATGAATATCGGCATTAACCCCTCCATCAGCCGAACCCGTTCCAGTGTGGTATTACTGGTTGAGGCGGAGAAGTAATTCTTTGACCAGGCGAATGTTTACTTTTTTGCAAACATCCTGTCTGATCGTTTTTGCATTTTCGGATAGTCGACGTCTTCCACATGCGTTGCGATCATCCATTTGTACCCGAACGGATCCATTACCTGCCCTACCCGGTCACCGTAAAACATGTTATCTACTTTCATAACACTGGTGGCTCCGGCATCAATCGCTTTTTGAACAGCAGCATCTGCATCCTTCACATAGAGGCCGAAGGTCATTGGGTTTCCACCAATGGTCACGGGGCTTCTGCTTCCCCAATCCGGATTCTCATCAGACATCATTAATAAAGACCCTTCGATCTCTATTTCTGCATGTCCGATTGTACCATCGGGCATTAGTAACCGCCCTTTTTCAATTGCACCGAAAGCTTTCTTGTAAAATTCAATGGCTTCACTGCAACCTTTGAGCGTAATGTAGGCGCTTAGCGTATGGGCGCCGGGATAAACATGTGATTTCATATTGACCAGTTTAATAAATGATTCGTTGTTTCCACATTAATTAATAGACGGATAATCCTGAGAAGAATCCGTCTATTAAATTAAGAAAAATAGAATAGTTTCCATTTTTTAAGATGCACCCGTAGACCATTGTGGAGAAAAATTAATCTTTATTGGAATACTGATATGGGCATTAAAAAGAATTATTTATTGTAATAAACAATCAATTTAAGATAGTGGCTTTTATGGACCACATATAATATTGATTTATTTTTAAAAAAGCGGCGTCGGTTTCATTCATGAACCAGGCGTCGCTTTTAAATTGCTCCCAATAGGGCTATTATATCAACGCAGCATTAGCAGTATTACATCAACGCTGCTTTCCGGTTTTGAAATTCTTCTTCAGAGATCACTCCTTTTAGTTTCAGGTTAAACTATTTTTCCAGCTCTTCTGTCTGGTGCACCCGGGAAGCAGACAACACCATACGACCCTGGTTAAAGAGTGCATTAAATTTTGAATCATCCATTGTCAGAAAGACGATCGCATCAATGATAGAGATGAGATAAGGGATCAATGTCCAGCAAAATATAAGATACAGTAATCCTTTACCATTTTCACCAAGATAAAAACGGTGAACACCAATCCCACCCAGAAAAAAAGCAAGAAGTCCGGCAGTAATTTTATTTTTTATGATCAGCTATTTGAAAGGTTAAGGCTGATATAAAGATATAATTAATTATAATATCTGACTTGTTTTTATTACCGCTTCAGACTAGCCTTGCGTCACCTTGCCTTGGTGCACCCTGACCAGTAGCTGCAAAGAATGGAATTATTTCTCAAAAAAGAGGGTGGAGACTAACGAGTCAGCGCCAGTGTTTCCGGCAACTGACAATACGCTTTCAAAGCTGCAACGCTCTTCTCTACATTCAGTACGGTAGATGCCGCTGTGCAATCCTTATTATTGTACAATGCCTGCAATAAGGAAGTTTTCAGTACTTGCCGCACAGAAAAATAAACCAGCGAAGCCTTTGATTTTGGAATCGGTGTAAGTCCGTCAAGATCAAACCCGGCTATCTTAAACTGTCTGCCCAACTCATCATCCGACATACCAAAATGAGTGAGCAGATCATATAATGCCAATGGAAATAAACTGCTTGTCGGACTACCGGGCTTTTCCATATCCGCCGCAAGAAACATGGCCATATTAAACGGATAACGATGCCGCTGGTGATTGGAAGGACTGGAATAATATTTTGCAAACCTGGTAATGGAAGCAAGTCCCAAATCCGGCGTTGCCAGCGAATATTTATGAAATAAGTGGAGGTACAATTCCGTGAGCATCTCGCTATTGAATACATATTTACCGGGAATATCACAAAACCGGTACATTCTCGCTTCATACCTGCTGCCGCCCGTAGTTAAATTATCGCTTATCAAGGTCAGGGTATATCCATTTGCACTAAAGAAAGGAAATGCCTGTCCCGGCTGGATGGCAGGAACAACACCGCTAACCAGAACACTATGCGGAGCCGTCCACATATCTGCGGTGCCGGAAAGCAAAGAATGACTGCCAAGCAGGTATTCGCGGTTGGAAGTAAATTTAGCTATCGTAGCAGTGCGCCATACCGGATCATGCACCCCGCCCCAGAAATTTCCGAAGGCCTCATCCATCGGCAATTGCTGGTCAGCCTGTAATTCATTAATATAATGCCCTGCATCTCCTCCATAAGCAATACGCACATAGTTTGTCCCTTTGTCGTACCGGCTATTAAATCCCTGCGCATCGGAAAGCGTTTGCGTATGTGAGATCTCATGTATCACTACACTTTCAAAATCGTTTCTGCCTGCCGCGTTTTCTCCGAACCTGACGCTGCCATCACTACCGGAATTCGTTGCGCAGGGCCAGGCGACCTGTAAAGCAGTCGACGCATCGTAAGACCTGCAGAAGAATTGATTGGCTTCCGCAACATTTGCCGTCAACCCAGTATTATCATTAACAAGGTTAAAATTAATATTGGTAATAATCGTATTTGAAATGGTGGTGAGCCGGTCGGCAGATTTCCGCAAAGGCGATGCCGTATTATTCAACTTAGTATATACAGCTACCAGATTCGGCGGACTGCTTCTTTTAAAAGTCGCCACGTTAGCGGCAGTGATCAGAACCTTATCAAAACCCGGTTCTTCAGAAACCTGCCCCGTATTAAAATTCGCGCTGATCACTGCAGGTTTATCAAAATAATAAAAAGTCAGGGTCTGAGAATACAGGGCTTCGCAAAGCAACATGCTCAGCAGCAACATGAAGGTGAATTGTTTCATACAAAACTATTAAGGGTTAAAAATTAAATGTCAGGGACAACTGCATCGTTTGATGTTGTGCAAATAATTTATCAAAGCCATTTTAAATAAATCTTAGACAGATTCAGTACTAAAAACTCATATTTTATATTAATCACGTTCAGATTTAGCAATTCAATAAAGTAAATTTTACATCATTCTGTTAAAGACAGCAATTCATCAGGGGGTATTCAGTATAGCGTCTTCAAGTACAATGACCACTGTTTTACTTTCAAAGGGTTTAATATTGATTTCTCCATTATCATACACAGCCCTTCCTGAGATGACAATCCTGTATTTATCGGTATGCACTAAAAATGGAACCGTCAACTCCGATGCAAGGGTGTTGTACCCCGACAACCGGTACGGACCATACAGTACGGATCGGTCTGTAAATTTTATTTCCAGGATAATTTCCAGATAATTTAATGCCCCTTCTTTAACTCTTGCAGCACTGATGGCACTGGATATTTTAAGGTTACCGGTAAGCGCCGTTCGTTCCAGCACATTAAAACTTTTTAATGGTTGCGTGTAGTCCAGCCTGGCCAGCAAACTACTGTCCACAACAAAAGAGACCGGCTGACTAACCAGTTCTCCTTCTCCTCCGATCTTATAATCCAGGTTGAATACGGGATGACCCGCTTTAGGGAAAAGCTCTGCAATCGTTTTAGCTCCCTCCACCAGATTCATTTCCAGCCGGATGATCTGATTGCCTACCGGAATAATACGTCCAATCGTTTTTCCATTTATTTTCAGTGGCTGCTCATCCAGTGTAATAATATTCTGCAATAACTTTTTTTGCACCGTTACTCCCTTGCCCGCAAGTTTTGCTGCAGCAGCAGCGAACTGTGTTTCGTCATACCCAAGTGCTGTTTCCACGGACACCTTAATATCTGCGTCGCCGGAGCCGGTGTATACGATTGATCCCAGTGCGCTGTCACGAATTAACGGCTGCAATTCCGCAATAGTGGGAAATGCAAAATATTTTAATGGCTTTTGAAGGAGCTGGTTCACATCTCCGTCTGCAATAATTTTGATTCCATCAAGGTCCCGTAGTTTTTTCACTTTAAAATTACTGTACAGATCATTGAACTGTTCTACTACTCTGTTCATCCGCGTCTGGTAAGTAAGGTCTGTTCCGAGAATTTCAGGTTTTAGTTTCAGAAACCTGTATTGCTGAAAGCGTTCTACCAGTTTATCCTTTACCCAATCATCTTCCGTGGCGGAAAGGTTGTTGAAACATTGCTCCATCAGTTTAATATATAATCTGTTCAGTAAAGTCTTTTCCAGTTCGCCATTATACTGACGATACACATTTATATTTAATCCTTCCGCCACCATAGTGAAAGGAGGCGATTGTATATCCTGCTGCGCCAATCCGTCATAAATAGTTTTGAGATAAATATTGTTGTACGAAAAAATAAA
>JAYUXA010000308.1:0-11867 GCA_043753245.1 Chitinophagaceae bacterium | reverse complement strand
GTCATACGAAAAAATAAAAGCCAGGACAAAAAACAGGAACATTTTCATTCTATGTAAAGATGAAGGAAATTATTTAAAGAATCAGAGCGCAACGGTATAGGTAAACTGCTAAACTAAACGGGATCAGTTGTTCAAAGCGCAATCGGCAATTACAAATACAAACTTGTGATAACTTATTCGGAAGGCAAAAATACGATTGGTTGTTTCTTGTAAGATTTTACTTTCCTTCCATTCTGAACCGCGGGTGACCATCTGCCACTTTTTTGAATTACCCTAACTGCTTCCTTTCGTAATTCTGTTGGTCCGCTTACTGCCTCTACTTCACTTACCATCCCATTAATATTAACAATAAATTGAACAATGACAGATCCCTGAATACCCTGGTCCATTGCCTCTCCCGGATAATTTAATGTTCGCATTAAAAAGGTTCTCCATGCCACTAACCCTCCCGGGAAAGCCGACTCTATTTCTTCCGGCGAAAAATCTGCCTCTTTGACTTTAATAATACTATCTGTTGTATTATCGGTACCGTTAGAAGAGCCTTCTGCAGAAACTCCTGCATCAGACGGTGGGCCGTCCTCAATACTGACTGCTGAGCCGGAATTGCCTGTTATATCGCTTTCCGGTGGAATTTCTTTTAGGACAGGTTCCAATACTAGAAACGGACTGAAGTTTTTGTATGATCCGGCTTTTATTTTCTTTGAAGATCTAAGCGTAACCTGTTTAGGTGCCTGAACAATAGTTTTATCAAGCTCAGATAAATGCACTTCTGCATTTAATATGGGTGGGTTAATAAATTTTACGGATTCATTGGAAGAATAAAAAAAAATAGTCAGTAAAAAGAGAAATGCTGCAGTGGCCCATAGCGCAACCGCTAGTCGATGATTGTATTCCTTGCGAAGAATATATGCACCATACTCTTTATTTCTTCCATCAAATACAATGTCCAGTACCGAAGCCGAAAGAATTTGTTGGGCATCCATATAAACGAAGTTTATAGTAAGATGTAGTTAGTTATGCTTTCCATAACCTAATGAAGAGGATAAAAAAATATTGATAAAAGTGCAGATTTGAATTTCAGCATAAAAAAGGCCAGGATAGAAATCCCGGCCGTGTTTTAAAATCCAATATCCTATGAAAAACCATTAATTACTTAACGAACGGCGTGCCGGAAATGAAACCCGCTCTGGTAGCGGGTTTTAGTGTATAGTGCTTTTTGAAACATTTTCTTTTTGGGAATAATGGTCTAAATACGGGAATCAGAATAATCACAAGTGCTGGAAAATTAGGTTCGCCTAAAATAATTTTTAAATACATCTAATAGTGTTTATTTACAGTATATACTTTTATGATGCGAGCTAAGGTGATCGGATTGACCCGGCTTATCAACCGTTTAATTCAGATGATATATGGCAGCATTAAGAATAGTAGCGAAACTAACCCATGCAATATAGGGTACCAGCAGCCAGGTGGCAGTAGTATTAAATCTTGAAAATGATATTATGGTTAATAAGATAGTTATCCAAAGCAGGATAATATCTGTTAAAGCAAATCCTATCTGATGGAAATAAAAGAATAAAAAGCTCCAGCAAAAATTTAAGAAAAGCTGGACAAAGAAAATCAATAATGCCTTATTTCTCTTTTCAGAAGCAGGAAGCCTCCAGATAAGATACAACGCGATTCCCATAAGAATGTAGAGCAACGTCCATACCGGACCGAATACCCAATTGGGTGGATTAAAAGAAGGTTTTGAAAGCTGGGCATACCAGCTTCCAATGGCAGAGGAAGTAGCCCATCCGGACAGTCCGCCAACACCGAGTGTAATCAGGAGGGAGTATACTAATTTCATTTTATTAATGTATAACTTAATAATCGGACCAATCAAGGATTAGTCAGGATGACAGTGACCCGGATCCGTTTTTTGACCGTATATTAAACAGCCTCTGATACCATTTTACATGCTTAAACCCGGCTATTTCCAGTTTAAGCTGTTCGTTTTCAAGAATTAATTTATTTGCGTTGAGAACAAGATCCCGGTTTTCATGAACCAGCGATGTCAATCGCTGAATTTTTTCTATGCCGGTGGCGGATAATGTCTCTATTTCTTTTTTTGCCATGAGCAGTTCCTGGACCAGCTTACCTTTACTGCGCAGGAGATTTTCATTTTCTTCTATCAGTCTTTGAAGAAAAGAGTCATTCTGTGGCAGCTGATCATTCATACCTCTAATTTACGGAAATCCTTTTAATCAAACTTCCTCTCCAATTTCCCACATACCTGCATCGCTTTATATTATCTGTTCAGAAAATGCTTAGCCTATCCGATTGCATTGGCCTACCAGTAAACCTGTTCTGCTAATGGTTGCTATGATCAGAGAGATCAAAACGGCGGCATGAAAATTATTAGAATAAATCTTGATAACTTTTGTTGACAATATAAATTAAACACTATGTTTTTTCATGTACAGTCGTTGATCAATCCAATTGTTGATGATCAGCCTGATCCGTCTGCTGCGAATGCATTGCAGGAAGGTTTAGGTGGCCAGTTTGGTGAAATGCGGACAATGATGCAGTATTTGTTTCAAAGTTTTAATTTTCGCGGTGACGGAGTTCCTTACTTGGATCTAATTCAGGGAGTAGGGTTAGAAGAGATCAGTCATGTGGAGCTAATATCCAAAACGATTGCCAGGTTGCTGGATGGTGCACCTGAATACCATGGAAGCAAGTTTGACACACCCGGCAAGGGAGGGAAGGCAACGATGGCTATGGCCAAAGAACAAAAAAATCCGCACCATTTTATCGTGGGTGCCCAGGGAGCACTACCCGTAGATGCAGCAGGCAATCCATGGAGCGGATCCTATGTTCACAGTCATGGTAATCTGGTATTAGATCTGATGGATAACCTGGTACTGGAGGCTACTGGGCGCTTGCAGAAGTGCAGGATTTATCAAATGTCGGATAATAAAACCCTTCGTGCTACAGTTGCATTTTTGATTGTGCGGGATGAAGCACATCAGGCGGCATTTGCAAAGGCACTGGAAACGTTGGGAGTGAATTGGGGAAAAATATTACCTGTGCCTAAATTTGATTCTTCTCAGTTTCCAGAAGTAAAGATGCTCCTGGATGCAGGACTACACAGGGAACAATATCATTTCCGGTTAGATGGATCTCAGATGGACAAAATATTTACAGGAGCCTCTCCTTTTAATGACGGTACCGAATTAACTACACTTAAAGAACCAAAGGAAAGTTATCCTATTCCGATGGCTCCGGACCGTCCTGAAGAATTTGCTCCTGGCCTCGATCCTGAATTGCAGGAACTGGCGGATGCGTTTACTGCATTCAAAGATGGGATGCTTGCTCCGAAAAAAGCAGCTCCGAAGAAAAAGCATTAACCATTAAACTGGTCGCAGACAGATCCATTGCTCCTTAATTCCTTTTTTGTTCAGGGCAACGAATAGTTGTCCTGAACAAAAATTATTTTTATGATGAAGATTCTCCATTTATCAATAGTACCTACAAAGGCTACATTTGTTATTCAATAGCAATTTTGATAATCCTTACTGTCGATTGCAATTTTCCAGAAATTATCTGGCTTTAAGTCTACTATTACCACTGGTTCGTTAATCCTGACTATCAGTTGGATTTTCTAGAGATTATCTGGCTTTAAGTCTACTATTACCACTGGTTCGTGAATCCTGACTATCAGTTGGATTTTCCAGAGATTATCCAGCTATAAGTCTACTACTACCACGGTTGGTAAATCCTGACTGTCAGTTGGATTTTCCTGAGACTCTCCTGTTTTTGTAGTAGATTAGTAAAGTTTAAGCCCCTTTAAACTTTATCAGATGATGGATAGTCCTTTTATAATGTTTGCCGGCCTGTTGTTATTACTTGGGTTTTTTATACCAGCGATCCTTTTTCTTTACTACCAGCAACAAACGTTTAGATTAATTTCCACACAACCCCGGTCAATGAACCCTGGGCAGGTATGGCTTCAACTCGTTCCGGTTTTTGGACTAGTCTGGCAATTCTTTGTAATTTCCCGTCTTTCCGACTCCATTAAAAGACAACTTAATTCAAGTGCTGGCCAAAGTTTTTTTGGTGAACCATCCACTGCAATGACTAAAAGGCCGACATATTCTATTGGCATTGCATACGCAACATTTCTATGTGCAGGCGTAATTCCTTTACCAGGGGTACAAATACTGTTTTCAGTTGCGGGATTAGTATGCTGGATCATGTATTGGGTGGAGCTGTCCAAATATAACAAATTACTAAAAGAAACCCTTTTACTTTCGGGGAGCACCATCAAAGAAAACGAACACCAGAATCTTCCATCCTGATAAACACTGTAAAGATTCAGGTCGCTTAGTTGAGCAAATAATTAAAGCAATAATTTTGCAGGCATGAACAGCTACGAAGCTCAGACGATAAAAAGCCTGCGATTATGGCAGCGCAGTATGCTGCGTAGGCCAGGATACCTCAACAGGCTATCCAAAAAAGTACAGGATAAAATAAATAGCTGGATACCGGAAAAAGTGCACCAGGGAATTACCGTGACGCTCAAACAAATGATCCGCGGGATGCTCTATGGAGCCAAATGGACCACTACCAGTAAAATGAAATTCCAGACGCTGGAACAAATGGATCATGCAGCGGTAGAAAAGATCAAAATTTACCGCAACACAGCAGCAGCTGAAGGTGCTGTAACAGGTGCAGGAGGGATAGTATTGGGCATTGCTGATTTTCCTTTACTTATTGGGATCAAGCTGAAACTTCTTTTTGAGCTGGCTTCCATTTATGAATTTCCTATAGATGATTATAAAGAGCGGGTATATATACTGCATATTTTTCAGTTGGCATTTTCAAGTGACCTTCACCGCAGATCCGTTTTTGTGCAGATGCAGGATTGGAATGAAAAGGCAAAACATTTACCGGACGATATTCACCAGTTCGATTGGAGAACCTTTCAGCAGGAATACCGCGATTATATCGATCTGGCTAAAATGGTTCAGCTGATCCCGGTAATTGGTGCGCCGGTAGGTGCCATTGTCAATTTCAGGCTGATCCGGAAACTGGGCAGTACCGCTATACATGCCTACCATATGCGCCTGTTGAGCAAACAAGGGGAAAATCTGCTACCTCTACCGTAATGCTACGAAAAGGGTACCGTATATCTGCGGTAGTTTAGATGGATTCTGTAGATTAACTTTATGATCTGTAGATTTCTTTTTCTCGTATAGTTAGTTTTGGTTAAACAGCTCTTTCAAAAGAGCTGTTTTTTTTATAGTGATCAATGGCGCCTTCTTCAACATGATCAGTCACGCATTTTATTTGTTTGTTCACTCAGCTCCTAATGGCCGTAGCAGATATGGTTACAGAAATAGGGTAATAGAGCAGATCAGGAACACCTAAAAGCTATGCTGTATAGCCAGAGTGTGGAATTTTAACCATATCTGACCGGGATAGCGGTTGATTAGTTGAACCTGCGCGATAATTTTCTGCAAGCCGGTTAATAAAAGCGGTGGCCAGGGCTGCACTACCGGAATTAAAGGATTTTTTTAGACGCTTCTTTTGGGAAGGAGTTAATGACCGGTAAATCAGAATGCCAACAACTGGTGCTGCGGCAAGGAGTAGCAGTCGCGCATGAAGTTTGGTGAATTGGAACTTGTTCATAGCAAAAAAGATACTAAAGTAATGCCAGGCTGGCTAAAGGTGCTAAAGTGTACTAACCGGTTTATAATAAATAATATTGTATCATAATAATGTAGTCAATAACAATTTGGTACCAACCCCTGGTTCCAATACTGAAAGATAGCTTTAAGAATCTCCAGCCAGTCCTGGTAATTGGAAGGCTTTTGAAATATGCCCTGTACAGAGTGCCGGTAGGCATCTGACACAATGGATAGACTTGCTCCGGTGGTGCAAAAAATGAATGGGACACACTTCATCGCCAGGTCGGGGTCTTTCATAATATGCTCCCTTAAGGCAAATCCATTCATGCCGGGCATGCTGATATCGGATAAAATCAGAAAAGGTCTGATATGAGGTTGTTTTAAAAAAGTAAGAGCAGCATGCCCATTGCGTAAAAAGACCAGCTCATTGGGAACCTGGAGTTCGGTGAATAGTTCCTGAAGCAATTCCTGATCGTCTGCATCATCATCAATGATTACAATGGGACCTGATTTGTTCATAGAAGGTATATTGGTTTATACGTGAATTTAAATTACGAAAAATATATTATCTGTTCTTTCTTTTTATAAGAAATTCAGCCGCATTAATTAAACTTCCGGTGTCCTGGCTGCTCATTTGTAAACCTGATGATTTTTGTACGCAGACGGAGGAATTAAAGTGTAGAAAACTACTGATTTATTATACCCGTAAACGAAACGGTTGGAGGCACTGATTTTTACTTATTAAGGTTTAAGAGGACACTCATATTTTAAACCTTCCAGAATACTGACCTATGCAAACAGGAACCATTTGTATTGTTGATGCCGACAGCGATGACCGGGAGATGATAACAGATATCATTAAAGAACTGAAGATCCCTAATGAATTACTTTTTTTCACAACAGGAAATGACCTGACTACTTATCTGAGCGCCGCGGAAGAATCCCCTTTTATGGTTCTTTCGGAGGTAGATCTTCCTGATATGGATGGATTTGACTTAAGACGGATACTTTTAAACAGTGATGACAGACGCTTTTTAAGTGTACCCTTTATTTTCTGGTCCAATATGGCTGCGGAAATTCAGATCCAGAAAGCCAATAAACTGGGTGTGCATGGCTTTTTCCTGAAACCGAATTCTTATGTAGAAATGGAACAGTCTTTCAAGGCATTGATTAAATACTGGAACATCAGCATCATGCCTAAAAAACGTTAGATTGATTGTTTTAATAAGTCAGGCACAATATTTATTCTGTCCTAATAATAATAAAACAACTACATATGTCTACTACTAAAAAAACACCACCGAAAAAAAGTGCTCCTCAAAAACCGGCCATGCCGGCTAATGCAGGAGCAGGCAAAGGTGATTCTTTGTTGCATGAATATTTTGTGGAAAGCCTGCAGGATATCTATTATGCAGAAAAAGCAATTACCAAAGCCTTACCTAAAATGAAAAAGGCCGCTACATCTACAGAGTTGCAGCAGGCATTTGATGATCACCTGGTAATGACCCAGGAACAGGTTTCCAGACTGGAGCAAGTTTTCGCCAGCATTGACGAAAAGCCAAAAGCGAAGAAATGTGAAGCAATAGAAGGAATCATTAAAGAAGGGGAAGGCATTATTCAGGATACCGACGAAGGAACAGCCACACGCGATGTTGGATTGATCATGGCAGCCCAGAAAGTGGAACATTATGAAATTGCCACTTATGGAGGTCTTGTTCAACTGGCAGTGACACTTGGCTTTGATGAGGCATCCGAATTGCTGAGGGCAACGTTAGAAGAAGAAAAGCAAACGGATCAAATTCTGACCGGCATAGCTGAAAATAATGTGAACTACGAAGCGAGCGAAGAAGATGGAGATGAAGAAAATGATTAGTATACTCTAAATTAAACGAATGCCGGTGCAGCAGTTGTGCCGGCATTTTCATTCAAGTATTCGCTGGTGTTCTTTGTATTCGGTATTAAAACGCCAAATTCAAAGATATCTGTGTCTGCATGCTAGTGGTCTTTGAATGCGGTATTAAATCCTTCTCCAGGCACGGGGGCCTTCTACGTAAACATATATTTGCTTCCGCTCAAAATTAATATGTCGTATATTGTTGTAAACGAACCGAATGCCCTCAAACCTGTCTTTTCTGAATCTTCACCTGCAATGCAGGCTCTGGATCGCTGATCTCAATGGAAACATCAACATCCTAAGAATCTATCATGATTATCTGCAGGAACTGCACACTAAAATCAACAACCCGGAACTGGCCGAAAAAATTAGGTATGTGGAAGAATCCTTTCCGGTTTTGCGCAAGGACATTGATGAACTGCGCAATGAGCTTCACTTACTCAAAATGAAATTTGCGGGATATGTGCGGGAAAATAAAATCTTCGATAACAAGGTCTATAAATCCACTTCTCATGCTATGGTACAGAAGCGCTTTACCGTTTTCAGGACCATGTTTGTAAAATTAATAAAGGAATTAAGTGGATTGGAAAGGCTTCCTGAATAATATCACCCAAACTTCACTTCTTCTAATCCATATTGTTTAATGATATCAGCCGGTACTCCTTCCCATTTGTTGGGTCTGTTGCCTGCATACCCCAGGTCTTCCATACCCATTTTGCTGGAAAAGAATCCTGAGGCGGTAAGATCCCGCATCCGGTCAAAAAAAGCAACCCCCTGCTGCATCTCGGGCCGGGCATCTGCGGGGAAAGCTATTTCATTAACGATCTCCATGCGCTGGGCATCGGAGCTGTCTTTGAAACTGTTCTGGTACCGGTTTAAACATTTCGTATCCAGCCACTTCAAACCCCCTCGCAGTGGTATTTGGTGTTCAGGCTTGTCTTTCACCATAAACTCAATGAATTCCGGAACTTTAGCGTCTGAAGCACTACCTGAATGCTGATCTTTTGGGATGATGATATCTCCCAGTATGGTGATCGTTGCCAGTTCATGAGGTGAAAAGAAGGTTTCTGAATGCAGCTTTTTATCTCTTTCGGATTCAGAGGGCTGCCGGTCATTAGCAGTTTCATTGCCTGGTACTGCAGGAGTATCTTTCAGATCGGTCTTTGTTTCACATGCCCCGATTAATACGCCGGCCGAGAGTGTGGTTATACCAAGAGCTTTTAAGGATTCGCGCCTGTTCATATTATGAATTAAAGAAGATAATTAAATATTTTGTTTCCGTGACTGTTCAACAATATACTCTGCGGTACGCATCGATAAAGCAAGGATAGTCCATGTTGCATTTTTATCCGATTGCTGAACCGTCGGCGCGCCATCCACTACAAAAAGATTGTTACAGTCGTGCGCCTGGCACCATTTATTTAAAACTGATTTTTTCTGGTCATTGCCCATACGGGTGGTACCTACCTCATGGATAATACGGCCGGGTGCCTCCAGGCCCCACATGTCTTCAGGCCCATGCTTGCCTGATGTTGGCACAGCACCCATAGAATGAATAATTTTGTCGAATGTTTGCTGCATGTGTCTGGCCTGGTTGATCTCATCATTATTCCATTTGTAATGGAACCGGAGTACAGGGATGCCAAACTTATCTACAACGTCAGGATCAATCTCACAATAGTTGGTTTCACGGGCCATGCCTACGCCACGGCCGGCCATGCCGAATCCTGTTCCGTAAAATCTGCGGTAATCATCTTTGAGAGAAGCTCCGAATCCACCCCCTTTTTTCATATTTCCATTACGATCCGGAACAGTGCCATTTAAAAAGGGCACATCTCCTCCGTAACCATATCCGGGCATTCCCATACCGCCACCGAATTCTATATGATAACCTCTTGGAAAATCGAGTTTTTTATTGTCTTCCATCCAGGGTCCATACACATGGAGGCTTCCTGTACCGTCTTCGTTAAATCGTTTCCGGTCCATCAACTGTGGCAGGAACCCGGATTGTGAGGCTCCGGTAGAATCCTGAAGATATTTTCCGAGCACACCACTGGAATTGCCCAGGCCACCGGGATGTGCCGAAGATTTCGAATTCATCATGATCCTTGCCGTTTCGCATGCACCTGCTGCCAGTATTATCCGGTTACCCATTACCTGATATTCCTCCATGTTTTCCTTACTGACATACGAAACACCGGTAGCCACCCCGTTTTTATCGGTAAGCACTTCCCGCACCATTGCATTAGCAATTACCTCCAGGTTTCCCGTTTTCATAGCCGGGATCACCAGACAGGAGGAAGAAGAAAAATCGGCGTAGACCTTACAACCACGATTGCATTGTCCGCAATTAAAACATACTCCCCGGTCTTTATTCCCGGGAAGTGCTTCAGTAAGCACAGAACCCCGCCCGGGTATGACTTTTACACCGGCTTTTGCGGCACCTTTTATGATAAATAATTCAGGTAACCGGGGTTTTGGGGGAGCAAGGAATATCCCATCAGGATCATTTTCAAGATTCTCATTAGTGCCATAGATCCCAATAAGCCGGTCTACCTTATCATAGTAAGGTTTCACTTCATCGTAGGTGATAGGCCATCTTTCGCTTATCCCGTCATTGGGCTGAAAATCTTTAGGTCCGAACCGTAAGGAGATGCGACCCCAGTGATTGGTACGTCCTCCCAGCATGCGGGAGCGGAACCAGTCAAACTGGGTACCGTCTTTTTTGGTATAGGGTTCTCCTTCCAGTTCCCAGCCGCCGAAAGCAGCGTCGAAGTCACCAAATCCTCTGGCATAAGTGCTGGCTCCTCTGCGGGGTGACTCATAAGAAAATTTCATCTGGGCGGAATGTTTGGCCGGGTCAAAAAATGGGCCGGCTTCCAGCATAAGCACTTTGAGGCCGGCATGCGCCAATACATATCCCGCCATTCCTCCCCCTGCGCCGGATCCTACTATAACTACATCGTATGTCTTTGCTGATTTTTTTATCTGTATGTCGCCCATAAAAGACGTGGCCTAAAAACCTTTAAATGATCAAATAGCTTGCAGCTTTCAATTTAGTGCATAAAAGGGAATTGATTAAATAATAAAAAGATAGTTAGGCGATTTTAAAAAAAATATCTCCCAGTGATCGTCCAAAACCAAAAATCCTTACCTTGAGGCTCATGGAAAGTACAAGAAATGCGGAACCTTTGTTTCAAACTCTGGATCAAAGAACAACAGGCACAGTAACCTTCAGGGTTTATATTGACGAAGCCTGGAGAAATGTGGAAGGTCCTGCAGAGTGGAAGACACTTCCTCAGAAAGAATTGATCCGCCTGATTGAGATAGCCTATTTTACTCCTAAATAAAAGTTGCTCATAGAGCTGTTGAGAACACTAAGCTTGTCAATAAATTTATCAGGCTAATCGGATAATAATACACCAGTTTTCCTTCTTTGAATAAGATTTAAATTTCCAGCGTGTTAGTTATTTCAGCTTATCCCGGAATACTTTTTTGAAATTATCTACTTTTGGTGCGATGATCATCCGGCAATAAGGCTCAGCCCCATTTAAGGCATAATAATCCTGGTGATAATTCTCCGCTTTATAAAAAGTGGAGTAGGGACCAACGGTGGTAACAACAGGTTGTGTGAATGCTTTTTCAGCGTTCAGTCTCCCTATATAATATTCCGCCAATTTTTTCTGAGTGCCATTATGGTAAAAAATAGCAGACCGGTACTGGGTACCTACATCATTTCCCTGACGGTTAAGCTGTGTTGGATCATGTGCTGTAAAAAAAGCCGCCAGCAATTCATCATAAGAAACAACAGAAGGATCATAAATAATATTGCAGGCTTCCGCGTGGCCTGTCGTGCCGCTACAAACCGCTTTATAGGAAGGATGGGCCACTGTTCCCCCGGTATATCCGGAACTTACGTTAGAGACGCCATTTAATTCTTTAAACTGGGCTTCCACACACCAGAAACATCCCGCAGCAAAAGTGGCGGTATCCTTCATGGCCTGCGTTCCGTTCTTCGGCGAACGGTTCATTTCTTTAAATGTTTTTGAACCAGACGCGTCAGCATGCTGTGCGCAGCTAACCATTGGTAAACAATAACCGATCAGTAGAATTGCCAGATATTTATTCATGTACATAGCCTATTAACGTGCAAGTTCCTGCTTAGGGATCAGTTTTTTGGTTAAAGATTTGCTATAATCTATTTTTAAGCATGCAAATTGTTAAGGCGGGTCAGGAAGATATAGTTCCTTTAGTTTACCTTATTAATAGTGCTTACAGGGGAATATCTGCAAAAAAAG
>JAYUXA010000307.1:0-31955 GCA_043753245.1 Chitinophagaceae bacterium | reverse complement strand
AATCAATAATACGCAGCAGCAGCCATATAAAAGATATGATCATTACAAACATGGCAATGATATCCAGCATGTGGTGCAGACTGGTCTTATAAATATATATATCCAGCACAGCCGGATAATTAAGTTTATCAAAAGAAATAAGGAATATGATGATGAGCAGGAAATTCTCCAATGGAGATACAACGAGCTCTACAAAGCTCCTTTTATCAACTCCCTGCGCTATTCTCCGGACTACTTTAAATAACAGCCCTGCAACATGTTTTGAAATAAATCTTTTCAGGGAAATAGCAAGCAGGATCACTCCGGTGAGGAGTAAATAATTACCAAGCGTATTGTCGAAGATTTTTAGATCGAAGAATCTATACATTACTTATACGAATATACCATAATCACTCCGTTTTTAAGAACGTAAACAGTGCCTGGTGTTATTACGATTTTTCCGGCGCCTTTCATAAAACCCGGCACAGGAAATTGCTGAAGCTGCAGGCTGCCAATATTGTACCGGTATAAAAAATTCTCATCGCGGCCAACCAGCGAATTGCTGATTACATTAAAATCGATCCATCCCAGGAAAGGGATACGATTTTTTAACGCGCCGTAATAGTCAAACAGATAGATGCCTTTAAGTGAATCGTAGAGATAAACCGACTTGTTCTGGTCAATGATGATCTCCGGTGACGGCATCGAGTCAAAAATTAATCTGAAATCGGTACTCTGGTCCAACATCCTGCCATCATCGCCGATCTTTTTCAGCTTGCTTTCCATTTCATCAAAAATCCAGATGTTGTTGTCGTACGATTGTCCCAATGCTTTTACCTGCAATAAATTTTGTTTACGCAGATCCAACACAGAACGGACATTCAGAAATCTATCCAGAATTAAAACTGTACCAAAATCTTTATAATATAATAATACTTTTAAGGGGTTGCTCACGTCAACAGAGTAAACCTTCCCGAATTTTCTTACGTTATTGAACACCGCAGCAGAATCGCCGTTTGGAAGCAGTTTTTTTAATTGCCCGTTCTGATAGATTAAAAACAGGTTTCCCAGATTGTCAACCGCAAAATCAGTGATAATACCTGTATAATTTTTTTCAAAATGAAACAGACTATCCGACTGTGCATATCCGGATACCGTTGCGGAGACCAGCAGAATCAATACAAATAAGTGTTTCCTCATGAGCGTACGATCTTGTTTTCATTTTCAGGAATACGTGACCGCAATAACAATTCATTGCCATCGAATACCGCGTAAGTAAAATAACGTATCCAATCTCCCAGATTGATATACCTGCTATCGCCTAATTTATAATTGATCGGCAGATGACGGTGACCAAAAATTAAATAATCATAGAACGTTTTCTTCAGTATTTCTTTCGAATAGGTGATAAGCCATTCTTTTTCTTCCCCCATAAACATTTCCTCGTGCTTTCCGGTGGCCTCCCTGCTTTTATTACTGAAATAATTAGCCAGGCCAATTCCTGCTGCAGGAGGCAGTATTCCAAAAAGCCATTGGCAAAGAGGATTTCGGAACACTATTTTGAGCAGCTTATAGCCTCTGTCTCCGGGGCCCAGCCCATCTCCATGCCCTACCAAAAACTTTTTAGCATTAAATTCAAATGCCTTAGGTTCAAAATAGACCGGAATATTCAGTTCTTTCTGAAAGTAGTCTTTCATCCACATATCATGATTACCTACAAAAAAATGAACGGCTATGCCGGAATCGGTTAATGCCGCAAGTGTTCCCAGCAGCCGGGTATATCCTCTTGGTACCACGTTCTTGTATTCATACCAGAAATCGAACATATCACCAACGATAAATATTTGAGAAGCATCGTGGCGGATCTCGTCCAGAAAGTCAACGATCATTTTTTCACGTACCAGGCTAAGTTCCGCGTTTGGAGCGCCAAGGTGAAAATCAGAAAGGAAATATATTTTATTAGCGGGCATTTTTATTCCGTTTCGCTCCTCTCCACAAGAAATACATATACTTCTCTGGGTCCGTGTACACCCACTACCAATGTTTTTTCTATATCTGCTGTGCGACTGGGACCAGAGGCGAATGTAACCAGAGAAGGAATATTACGTCCATATCTTTCCCTGATCAGATGAAGCCCGTCTTTTACCTCATACACGAGCTGGTCTGAATAGGCTATGCAAATATGAATAGCAGCGTATACGCTGGTTGTTCTTCCGCTTTGTCCCGAGGAACTTAACAGTATACTCCCAGTGCGGGCAATTAATGCTTCACAGGTAGTGATTGCAGCATCTGCAGCTGCAAGATCCTGGTATTCTTTTTTAACCGAAAGGGGCAGCAACGGATACAGCTTATCTTCTCTGCATACTATATTCTTCCATTTGTTATTAATAAACAAAGCATCCAGCTGCAGCTTCAATTCTTCGTTGCCGGCACAGTACACGAACTTACCCATCAGTTTGGAGAATTGTTCTCCGAATTCAATTTCCATTTCCTGTTTTCCGGGTTTGAAAACAGAATGGCTTCCTTCACTTCCGGGAAAAGGAATAGGCGTTGTTTGTGTCAACGCCTTTCTTATTTTTTTTAATATATTTTCTTTCGAAGCCGATACATTCATCAGACCTGTGTTGTAGGAGGATGGTTGGTAATGTTGCCGTCATAAGGAGGCACGCCTTCACTGATCGCACCATTTTCGGAATGATGGTCAGGATCGTCGTCTACATCCAGTGTTTTCTGCTCCTTGAATGGTCGTTTACCAATAAGTTTTTCGACATCACTCTGAAACAATACTTCTCTGACCAGCAATTCTTCTGCAAGTTGTTCTACCTGAAGCCTCTTTTCAAGCAGCAGGTGTTTTGTTTTCACATAAGCTTCTTCTATTAATTTGCGGACTTCCTGATCTATCAGCTTGGACGTTTCTTCCGAATACGGCTTGGTAAATGTATTTTCTGCCGAAGGATCATAAAAACTCACATTACCGATTTTTTCACTCATACCATAAACAGTTACCATTGAGTAGGCTGTTCTGGTAATCTGCTGCAAATCGTTCTGCGCACCTGTTGAAACCTTTCCGAAGAAGATATCTTCACTTGCACGCCCACCTAAGGTCATACAGATCTGGTCCATCAACTGGTCCGTATCGTACAGATACTGTTCGCGCGGAGTATACTGTGCATACCCTAATGCAGCTACACCACGTGGCACGATAGTCACTTTTAATAATGGATAAGCATGTTCGAGATACCATCCACAGACCGCATGACCAGCTTCATGATAAGCAATAATTCTTTTTTCATCAGGAGAAATGATCTTATTCTTTTTTTCCAGGCCGCCTATCACCCGGTCTACTGCATCCTGGAAATCTTCCATCTCCACATGCTCTTTTCCTTTTCTGGCGGCGATAAGCGCTGCTTCGTTACAGATATTTGCAATATCTGCTCCTGCGAATCCCGGTGTCTGTTCAGCAAGTTTACGGATATCTACTTTGGTAGAAATCTTTATCGGCTTCAGATGCACTTTAAAAATGTGCTCCCTGCCTTTAAGATCCGGTTTGTCAATGGAGATCTGCCTGTCGAACCTTCCTGGTCTGAGCAACGCTGTATCCAGAACGTCCGGGCGGTTAGTAGCTGCCAGTACGATAATTCCGCTTTCTCCACTGAATCCATCCATTTCAACCAGCAGCTGGTTAAGTGTGCTTTCCCTTTCATCGTTGCTCATCATGGCGTTCTTACCCCGGGCCCTTCCAATCGCATCTATTTCATCAATAAATATAATACAGGGGGCTTTTTCTCTGGCCTGCTTAAACAGATCGCGTACACGGCTTGCACCAACTCCAACAAACAGTTCAACAAAATCGGAACCTGACATCGAAAAGAAAGGCACCTGTGCTTCTCCTGCCATGGCTTTTGCAAGTAATGTTTTGCCTGTTCCCGGAGGGCCTACCAGTAATGCACCCTTAGGGATCTTGCCACCAAGGGCAGTATATTTCTTAGGATTCTTTAGAAAATCCACAATTTCCATTACTTCCACTTTAGCTTCATCCAGCCCTGCAACATCCGAAAAATTGATGTTCACCTTGGTTCCTTTGTCGAACAAAGTGGCCCTGGATTTACCAATATTAAAAATTCCACCTGGCCCACTGCCACCCGCTGCCCCGCCGCCCATTTTACGCATTAGCATGATCCATATCAACACAATTACCAGCAGTGGAAGAATAAAATTCAGCACTCCCGGCAGCCACTCGCCTTCCTGTGTTGGGGTATAGGGAACCTCCAGCGAAGGATTTTTGTCAAAGATCTGGGTAAGCCTTTTTTCGAATTCGTCTGTTTTTGTAACACGGAATTCAAATTGTGGGCTGCCTTCTTTTATTTCAGGCCATCCCTTTGCCAGCTTTTCCTTGTAATAAGGTTTGGCAAGGCTGTCTTTTTTGATGTACACTCTCACCAGGTTCTTATTCGTAACCAGAACCAGCTTTTCCACATCTCCTTTTTCCAGCATATTATTGCGGAATTCCTGTTCGGAGTCAATAGGTTTTGCATCGGGTGTTAAAGATCCGGAAAACTGAAAGCCTACCAGTACTGCGAAAATAATCGCCCATATCCAGTAAATATTAAATTTGGGACCTTTACGAGGGGTACTGCCATCTTCTTTGGGACGCAATCTGGGAAAGCTCCTGTCAGTCTGCTTTGAATCGTCTTGTGCCATATTAAACTAAGTTCGTCTTCTGATTAAAGGATTTCTTCCGGGTCTGCATCTCCCCACATTTCTTCCAGCCTGTAAAACTTTCTTGTTTCCGGCTGCATTATGTGCACCACTACGTTCACATAATCCACCACAATCCAGTGACCGGATTGCTGGCCTTCTGTTTTGTAAGGTGTTTCATCAATAGTCTCTTTGGTATAAAATTCTATGTAATCTGCAATAGCCCTTACCTGGGTTGTGCTGGATGCTTCACACACAATGAAAAAATCGGCTACTGCTTCAGGTATTTTCCGCAAATCGAGAGATATAATATTTTCCCCTTTTTTATCCTGGATAGCTTGAATGATAGATTTTAATATTTTAGAGTTCTTCGTTAACCTGCCGGCACCTGTTCGCTTACGGCGCGTGCTTAAAATTGACAATTGTTCCAATAATCAAAACATTTTTTGTGAATGAATATATTTGGGGTTATTATCGTCAAAAGTAAGAATTTGTTTGCAGAAACCTTCGCCAATCGTAATCCCATGGGACCATTTATTATTCTGTCCGAGGTGGATAGCACCAACAACTATGCCATGGCAAAGTTACATGCCGGTACAATTAAGGACGGAACCTGTTTTCAGGCGATAGAGCAGTCTCACGGAAAGGGACAAAGGGGCAGGTCGTGGGTGGTCAGTAAAGGGGAAAATATCACTATGAGCCTGTGCGTCAGGCCACCTCATCCCCAATTTCCTTTTTTGCTCTCCGCCTCTATGGTGCTGGGATGTTATGATTTTACTAAAGATCATTCCGTCACGGATGTTTCGGTAAAGTGGCCAAATGATGTTTATTTAAATGACAGAAAGGCAGCAGGTGTGCTCATTGAGAACATCTTTCATGGCAGTACCTGGACCTGGGCCGTTGTAGGCATCGGATTAAATCTTAACCAATCTGATTGGGGTGGCTCTTTACCCAATGCTACTTCCCTGAAACGGGTTACTGGTGCAGTATACGATGTAACTGCCATGGGCAAATTGCTGCACCGGTATTTAATAAGACGGATCCAATGGATGAAAACAGCTACTGCTTCAGAAATTATGGAACAATTCAATACCGTACTGTACAAAAAAAATCAGGAAGTAAAATTAAAAATGGGTGCAGCAGTATTTAGCACCGTGATTCGCAGCGTTACCCATACCGGAGAACTAATTACACAGGATACCATGATCCGGAGTTTTACAGTAGGAGAGGTTGTTTTTTTGTAGCTTTTTTTTATCTGGAAATAGTGTAGGTGTTCAATGTTACATTACCCGCTTCATCTTCGGCCCAAATTTTCAGCACATGCCTTCCCGGCAGAAATTTTTCATCGATAGCGTATATGAAACGACCGTTTTTATCATTGGTAAAACGCAACCATTTGCCGTCAAGTTCCGCCCTTACTTTTTTGACTACTTTTAAATTATCCTTTACGTTAAAAACAATTTTCGATTCCCTGGTTAAAACAGATCCGTTAGCAAAGCCAAGAGGCACAATTACCGGGGGATCACTATCTTCAACAAGTTGGAATTTTCCAAGATCCCTGAAACGTGCATATGCCCAATCCTGCTGCCACACCACTTTCTGCACGCTTTGTTTCTGTCCGTTGAACCACTGCATTACTGTGAATTTTTTATCCTCCTCCGGAATGGTGGTCAGGGGTTTGATTCCTATAGTAAAAGAATCCTGTAAAGGAATATAGGATGCACCTATCACCTGCACATCGGACATTACATCAGGATCACCTGAAGTATAACTGGAATAGTTCAGGTGTACAGAGTCATACAAACATCTTTCCCCGATATAAAATTCACAATTATCACTTTCATAACCATCCAGCATCAATGGATAAAACATTTTACCCGGTGCCTTGGCAGGGACCAGTTTGTTTACCTGGTATTGAATTCTGGTTTTTAAAGAGGAGGTATTCCCGGCAGCATCTGCCACCTCAATATCTATATCGTAAATATCCCCATCGCTGATGTCCAGCACGCCGTGTTCACTACCATTGGTGTAGATCGAATTCAGATAGCCCGGCAGTTCTGATAAATGCTGCAGGTATGATCCACCTAAGGTTTTATAGCGGTAATCAATATGCGCATTGATATACCTTGTTCCATGGTAACTGATATTATCCATCCGGAAAGATTCTTCCTTTTTGCCATTAACGGTTAGGCTGGCCTCAAAGATCCCATTCAGGTTAGACGATCCGTTATGCGTGTCATAAGAGGTGATGGCCAGGCTTATCAGGGGAGCACCGACTGCCAGAATTCCAGGAACTGTAGTATAGGCCGATGGAGAAACTGATTTCAACGGGAATAGTTTTGGCGACTGTTCGTATACGCTCAGCGTTCTGTCGTATACAGCTAACCGTAAAATCCGGGGTTTGATATTGTCGGCTATCGGGAATCCAAACAGCATGGGGTTGACGTTCACGTCATCTACTGTTCTTCTGATCTCAAAATGGAGGTGAGGAGCCTGCGAACCTCCGGTATTACCGCTAAAGGCAATGAAGTCTCCCTGTTTAACAACGAATTTTCCAGGAGAGATATCCAGCTGGACTCTCCAGCTTTCCTGCACATACTGTTGTTGTTTTACATAGGCATCAATTGCTGCAGCGAAGTTATTCAGATGGGCATAGAGGGTGGTATATCCGTTAGGGTGTGTGATGTAGATGGCACGTCCAAATCCTCCTGGTTCGATTTTAATCCGGGAAATATATCCTTCAGCTGCCGCATGAACGGATAAATTTTCCCGCTGGGCAGTTTTAAGATCTATCCCCATATGGTAATGGTTGGGACGCAGTTCTCCGAAATTGCCACTCAGGCTGATAGGGATATCGAGCGGGTTACGAAAGTATCCTTTCGGATACGCATTCTGGGAGCTGGCAGAAATACAGAGTGCCAGCATCAGGATAGTTAACATAGGTCGCATCCGGTCGCTTTTGATTAACGTAAAAATAATGTATCCTGAGACAGCGTTCCAAGGGAAATAACTGTCATGTTATAAATTCCAGAAGAGGCTGCCCTGCCCTGCAGGCATGCACTCTTTAAGCAGCAAAAAATAAAAATCCGGCGATGAATACATTCAGCAACAAGCGGGTGATCGTTTTAATACTTACAATCGGTACATTCATCGAGATCGTGAAAGGCGCCGAGGCCCGCCAGAAATGGGAGTTTAAAATAAAAAACCGGTATGCCGAAAAGCGACAGCTTGCGGAAAAGAAAAAATTGCTGCGCAGTGGTGCGGTACCCCTGGATGATATCGAAATCTCTTCTTTTCATAAATAACCCTTTTGGCATTTTATAATCCTTTACTTTTGCGCAATTTGTTTTAAAAAAATATTGCGTAATAGATGCCAAAAGACCATTCAATTAAATCTGTTCTTATTATTGGTTCAGGACCAATTATCATCGGGCAAGCTTGTGAATTCGATTATTCCGGCTCACAGGCCGCGAGAAGCCTGCGGGAAGAAGGAATAACTGTTATACTGATCAACAGCAATCCCGCTACGATCATGACAGACCCCATGATGGCAGAAAGAGTTTATCTGCTACCCCTTAACGTGGAGAGTATTGAACAAATCCTGGAAGAAAACCAGATCGATGCGGTGCTGCCCACCATGGGAGGACAGACTGCGCTTAACCTGGCGAAGGAAGCAGAAGACCTGGGTATATGGGAGAAATACAACGTGCGCCTTATCGGTGTGGATATCAAAGCGATAGATAAGGCCGAAGACCGCGAAAAATTCCGGCAGTGGATGATACAGCTTGGCATACCGGTTGCCACGGCCAAATCAGCAAATTCCTACCTTGAAGGGAAGGAATTTGCGCAGGATATCGGCTTCCCGCTGGTGATCAGACCTTCGTTTACCCTCGGTGGAACAGGCGGAGGTTTAGTACACGGCAAGGAAGACCTTGACGAAGCGCTTAACCGCGGACTGCAGGCTTCTCCTATCCATGAAGTACTCGTGGAGAAAGCAGTGCTGGGATGGAAAGAATTTGAACTGGAATTACTGCGTGATGCCAGCGACAATGTGGTGATTATCTGTACTGTGGAAAACTTTGATCCGATGGGAGTACATACCGGAGACTCCATTACCGTAGCTCCGGCAATGACCCTTAGCGACACCGCCTATCAGCTGATGCGCAATACCGCAATAACCATGATGCGCGACCTTGGTAATTTTGCGGGAGGATGTAATATTCAGTTTGCTCTTAATCCCGATACGGAAGAGATCATCGCTATCGAAATTAATCCGCGTGTCAGCCGTTCTTCGGCACTTGCTTCTAAAGCTACCGGTTATCCCATTGCAAAGATTGCAGCCAAACTGGCTATCGGATATCATCTCGATGAACTGGAAAACCAGATCACTAAAAACACTTCAGCTTATTTTGAGCCAGCGCTTGATTATGTGATCGTGAAAATGCCCCGCTGGAATTTTGATAAATTCAAAGGTGCAAACGATACCCTGGGCCTGCAGATGAAAAGTGTTGGCGAGGTAATGGCAATCGGAAGAAGTTTTACGGAAGCCGTGCAGAAAGCCTGTCAAAGCCTGGAAAACAATGCGGTAGGATTGGGATATTATGGAAAAAGCCTGATGCCCCCGGAAGAATTGCTGGAATACATTAAAGTTCCGAAGTGGGACCGGATTTTTAGGATCAAAGATGCCCTGATGGCCGGGATATCGGTAGGTACGATTTCAAAAGCCACAAATGGCATTGACCGCTGGTTCCTGTATGAAATTCAAAAGATCTGCGACCTGGAAAAAGAGCTGGTGAAATATAAGTTAGAGACCCTTCCGATGGGGCTGCTGAAGGATGCAAAACGCCTTGGGTTCAGCGATGCACAGATTTGCAGTATCATCAACGACGGTACAGAAGATGCGCTGTATGAAAAAAGAAAAGCAGCAGGTATTACCAGGGTCTTCAAAATGGTAGATACCTGTTCTGCGGAATTTGAAGCCAAAACCCCCTATTTCTACTCTACGTTTGAAAATGGTGCCGCAAATGAAAGTAAGGTCAGCGAGAAGAAAAAGATCGTGGTACTCGGTTCAGGCCCTAACCGAATTGGTCAGGGGATAGAATTTGATTATTGCTGTGTACATGGACTGCTCGCTATAAAAGAATGCGGCTATGAAGCCATTATGGTGAACTGCAATCCTGAAACTGTTTCCACTGACTTTGATATCGCGGACAAGCTTTATTTCGAACCGGTGTACTGGGAGCATTTGTGGGAGATCATCGAGCACGAAAAACCAGAAGGCGTGATCGTTCAGCTTGGCGGCCAGACAGCCCTTAAACTTGCTGAATTTTTACATAATAAGGGAATCAAAATAATTGGCACATCCTTCGACAGCATGGACATTGCAGAGGATCGTGGACGATTCAGCAATATGCTGAAGGAGCTCAGCATTCCTTATCCTGAATATGGAACAGCCTTTTCGGCGGATGAAGCCATTGCAGTGGCTAACAGAGTGCATTACCCGGTGCTGGTGCGCCCCAGTTATGTACTGGGCGGACAAAGAATGCGTATAGTGATCAATGACGATGAAGTAGAAAAAGCAGTGATCAGTTTACTTAAACATCTTCCAGGTAATAAAATTCTGGTAGATCATTTTCTGGACAGATGCCAGGAAGCGGAGATCGATGCTATTTTTGACGGAGTTAATTTTCATGTGATGGGCGTGATGGAACATATTGAACCCGCCGGAATTCATAGTGGAGACAGCAATGCGGTATTACCCCAGTTCAACCTTTCTCCACTGGTAGTTCATACCATGGAAGAATATGCAGAAAAGATCGCACGGGCACTGAATATTAAAGGATTAATAAATATCCAGTTTGCTATAAAAGACGGTAATGTATTTGTAATTGAAGCAAACCCCCGTGCATCAAGAACTACTCCTTTCATTGCAAAAGCATACCAGATTCCGTATCTGAATATAGCTACCAAAATAATGATCGGCGGACATAAACTGACTGATTTTAAATTTGTAAAAAAGCTGGAAGGATTTGCGATAAAAGAGCCGGTGTTCAGCTTTAATAAATTTCCCGGTGTGAATAAAGAATTAGGACCGGAAATGAAGAGTACAGGGGAAGCCATCCGGTTTATAAAGGATCTGCGCGATCCCTATTTCAGACAACTGTATAAAGACAGAAGCATGTACCTTAGTAAATAAACCGTTTTAATACCTTAAAAACAGGTTGTTTTAAACGAATACAATTTTTAATCCCATGATACTTTGGCATCATGGGATTTTTTATACCTGTTTGGAAAGAGGCGCCGTTTATCCGGCTGATCATTCCTTTAATTACCGGAATAATCGTAGCATTTTACGTACCGGTCGCCGCCATTGTAAGCGGTGTAATTATCTGCAGCTGTTTTGCGGGGATGCTCCTTTTTTCCTTTTTCAGTTTACCGCTGCGGTTCGGGTATGCATTTGTTTATGGAATACTGATCAACGGATTAATAATTGCATTCGGGACACTGATAACTACCCTTAGCGACACCTCGCTGAGGGCAACGCAGGTAGAACAATTAAGTGCCGTAAAGCCGTTTTTTATCGCGGTGCTGACCGAGCCGGTATCAGCCAGGCCAAAATCCTTTAAAGCGCTCGCCGTTCTATCCAATATTCAGAAAGACAGTTCCTGCCTGGATCCGCAAACTAATATTATACTTTATTTTTCAAAAGACAACGCGGTGGCTCCTCCCGTATACGGCACCAGGATTTTATTTGCAAAGCTGCCTCAGAGAATTAAGAATATGCCCGCCACCGGCAGTTTTGACTATGTTCAATACTGTGCATTAAGAAATATCTATTTTCAGGTATTCCTGAAAACAGGTGAGTATAGTATTCTTTCGGGAACGAAAACCGATCCGCTCTCGCAGTTGTTGTTTTCTGTACGGAAATGGGTAGTGGGCATACTGCAAAAATACATTCCAGGCAAAAAAGAATACGGATTGGCAGAAGCATTGCTGATAGGGTATAAAGAAGACCTGGACAAACAACTCATACAATCTTACAGCAATACGGGTGTAGTGCATGTGGTTGCCATTTCCGGGCTGCACCTGGGGTTAATTTATGGGTTATTAAAATACTTCTGCCGGCCGCTCGGCAAGAAAGCCCCTGGAAAGTGGTTAAGCCCTCTTATCATTATTTCAGGATTATGGTTATTCAGCCTGCTTGCTGGCGGTTCTCCCTCTGTATTAAGGTCTGCGGTAATGTTTTCATTTCTTGTTGCCGGGGAACTGTTAAGCAAAAAGACTTCTATGTTTAACAATCTGGCGGCATCTGCATTTTTTCTGCTTTGTTATAACCCCTACTGGCTATGGGACGTTGGTTTCCAGCTTTCTTATGCAGCACTGATCAGTATCGTGGTATTTATGAAACCTATTTATCACCAGATCCTTTTAAAAAATAAATTACTGGATGCAGTATGGAAATTAAACGCGGTAACCCTTTCCGCCCAATTACTAACCTTACCGGTTTGTATTTATTATTTTCATCAGTTTCCCACCTTGTTTTTGATCACCAATTTTATTGCGGTGCCCCTTTCCAGTATTATTCTGATGGGAGAGATTGTACTGTGCTTACTTTCTTTCATCCCGCTGGTTGCCGGGCCGGTAGGCTGGTGCCTTACATGGCTGCTGAAAATGATGAATGCATCGGTAGAATTACTGGGAAGCTTTAGGTTTTCTTTAATTACCGGCCTGGAGATAGGGATTACACAGGTGTTATGCCTGTACATCATCATTTGTTCGATCGGAGTCTGGTTACTGCAGAATAAACGATCAGGCTTGCCTTTAGCGCTGATTGCGGCTATATTATTTATGGCAGTGAGGTTCGTTTAAAGTAATTTTGCGGCTCCCAAAAAATGAATTATTAACGCATGAACAAGAAGATCTCCTCAGCCCTTATATCAGTATTTTATAAAGAAGGCCTTGAAACCATTGTAAAGCAATTGCATACTATGGGTGTGAAGCTGTACTCAACAGGTGGAACTCAGAAATTTATCGAGGATCTGCATATTCCTGTGACGCCTGTAGAAAGCCTGACTACCTACCCTTCTATTCTGGGTGGCAGGGTAAAAACACTCCATCCCGCAATATTCGGTGGCATTCTGGGAAGACGCGATAATGAGAATGATATAAAAGAAATGGAAGCGTACAGAATACCCGTGCTAGACCTGGTGATCGTGGATCTTTACCCATTCATCGAAACGCTCAATACCACAAAAGAGGATAAATTAATTATAGAAAAAATTGATATCGGCGGTGTATCACTTATCCGCGCAGCAGGAAAAAATTTCCAGGACGTTGTAATCGTTGCTTCTTCGGAACAATATGGCGATCTGGAAAAAGTTATTGCCGAAGACCAATGTGAAACCTCCATCGAAACCAGGAAGAAGTTTGCAGCCCGGGCTTTTGAAGTCTGTGCATATTACGATATTGCCATTTCCAATTATTTCAATCCGGCAAACGAAATAAAAACATTGGATCATGGGATCAGCAATACGATGAGATACGGGGAGAACCCGCATCAGAAAGCAAAATTTTATGGAGATACCAGCAGGTTGTTTACTCAGTTGAACGGGAAAGCGATTTCCTATAACAACCTGGTTGATATTGACGCTGCCCTTCACCTGGTAGCAGAATTCAATGAGCCCGGTTTCGCCATTATTAAACATACCAATGTTTGTGGTGTAGCCTTAAGACACGATGTACTGGAGGGCTGGAAAGCAGCCCTGGCTGGTGATCCTGAGTCTGCCTTTGGCGGTGTGCTTGTTAGTAATCAGGTAATTAATAAGGCCACTGCCGAAGCCATCAATGATATCTTCTTTGAAGTATTACTGGCCAGGGGATTCAATGCGGACGCCCTCGACATTTTAAAAGCAAAGAAGAACCGGATACTGTTGCAGTATAATCCCTGGACCCCTTCTGAAGGGAAGATATATAAGAGTGTACTGAACGGAACCCTGGTTCAGGATGCAGATAAAGGCAATTATCTTACCTGGGATGATCAGGGAACCCGTCAGGCTTCTGTAACAGAAAAAGCAGACCTTGAATTCGCAAACATTGTTTGCAAGCACCTCAAATCTAATGCTATAGCGCTGGTAAAAAACAAGCAGCTGGTTGGAAAAGGGTGTGGGCAGACCAGCAGGATCGATTCCCTGAGGCAGTCTGTAGAAAAAGCAAAACAATTTAATTTTGACCTCAAGGGAGCTGTAATGGCTTCCGATGCATTTTTCCCATTCGATGATTGTGTAAAAATGGGTCACGAATCAGGCATTACCGCATTTATTCAACCAGGAGGTTCCATCCGTGATAAAGATTCGGTAGCTTATTGCAAGGATAATAACCTTGCTATGGTGATCACCGGTCTACGGCATTTTAAACATTAATGAAACGCTCCACCACTTATAGTACACGCACCAGGGCATTGATTGCTCTGGCAATAGTGTGTTTACTTTGGGGAACTACCTGGGTAGCGTCCAAACAAGGAGTGAAACATATGCCTGCACTACAGCTTGCGGGCATCAGGCAGCTCCTGGCAGGGATCCTGTACATCGTTTATTTTATGTTTAAAGGCGCCCGTTGGCCAAGAGGGAGAGAATGGTATATTATAGCCGTACTGAGCTTTTTAAACATCCTGTGCAGCAATGGGCTGACTACCTGGGGCGTACAATATATTTCTGCCGGGCTTGGAGCAATTATCGCGGCAACCTTTCCTTTATGGATGGTGATTATCGGTATGTTCACGTCTAAAGAAAGGATACCCGTTCAGGCACTCAAAGGATTTTTACTGGGGTTTGGAGGTATCTGTGTGATCTTTTATGAACATCTTCATGACTTTCTGAACCACGAATTTTTATTCGGTATTTCAGTATCCGTCATCGCAGCATGGACCTGGTCGCTCGGCACCCTGTTTACCAAAAAAGAAGCAAAGGATTTTGATCCTTATTTCAGCCTGGGTCTGCAGATGGCCATGGCAGGAGTTGCCCTGCTGTTAACGTCTTATCTATCCGGAACGGCAGTGCCTATTGAAACGATCCCCTGGCAATCCTGGTCGGCCATTGCTTATCTTATTGTATTCGGTTCCATCTTTGCCTTTATCGCCTATCTCTATGCATTGCAAAACCTCAGTATCGAACAAACCTCTATCTATGCCTACATCAACCCAATAGTGGCGGTACTTATTGGCAGCAGCTTTTTCAATGAAAAACTGAGCATTTTTATCATTGCAGGGGGAGCAATTACCTTATATGGAGTGTATATGATCAACAATGCATTGCGGGATAGCAGTGATCAGGAAAAGCCCTGACCTTGTTCAGAAAGGATTTTTGTGACAGGAGTACCTTAAGTTTACAGGCATCATTAAACACCATCTTACCTGCCATCGTAATAGGCATCCCAGTATACTTCTTCCCTCATAAAAAGTTCAAACATCTGGCTCCAGCCCTCTGTACGTTTATCGGTACCAAGCAGGTGGTTATGCCATACCGTTACAAGGGTGCCATTTACTTTTTTCACGGCTTCGTAATAGCGCATCAGCTCTTCGTAAGTCTGCCGGGCAGAATATCCCAGTTCATAAAATGCATTTGCATCCATGAAACAAAATGGCTGAATAACAAGAAGGGTTTCTTCCTCTTTTTCCAGATCGTACCAATTAAAGGGTGTGCTTACCGAAGCCCTGAAACCATTGATGGTACCATATCCCATAGAAAAGTCTTTTTCAATCCCTTCATTCGCCAGCTTCCGGTAGCTTTCCGGGAGCGTAAACCGCAGGTAATGATGCCGGCTGGTGACTACTTTTTTATCCCCCACTACTTCCAGCCATTCGATCTCTTCTTTTAACAGGGAAGCCTCATCGCCGCTTTGCCAGGAGGGATGAATACCAGCTGTAGCGGTGGAAGCATAATATTCCACCAGGTCGCGAAAAGGTTTTGCTGAAGTAGAAACATTCTTGTCGTACTTAGAGCGCTTTCGGGCAACAAGAAAAAAATAATACGGTTTTAGTCTGCAGTATAAGTGCAGGGCATCCAGCCATTCAAAACAATCAAAGGGATCTTTTTTCAGTCTGAACAAAACCAGCCACCGCTCTTTAATCAGTCGCCATTCGCCTTTCATAAGTGATCTGAACGTACCTCCCAGATTTCTAAGAAACCCCTTGTGAAGGTAAGAGTAGGCAATATCGATATCGTAAGTAATGACATTGGCAAACTGGCTGCCTTTAAAATTCAGATCAGGAAATGCAGCATGAAGAGCCGTTTTAAATTCCTGAAGCCAGGTATTGATCAGCGGCTGGTTAAGAAATCCCTCCCGGAAAGCCATGGAATTGGTGTGTGCATATCTCCCGTAACTGTCCTTCTCATGAGGAAGGTATTCTTCATAGCGGCTGAGCAAATAAAAGGTCGCGGCAAATATATCAAAATGCATATCACCGGTTGTTTGGAAAAATGCTTTATGAAAATTAATTTCAAAGCAGGAAGTGTCCTGCTCCTGAATGGTATTTTCAAAAAGCAATGGCACCGGAGCTATTAGAAATTCACCTTCGCAAAGTTCCTGATAGTAATAATTAATTTTTGGACCGTTGTGCTGTATGTACAGTTGTTTGTTGCTGGTGATGCGAATAGGCTCGTCAAATAGCTCCTGGCTGAAAAAATGAACGATGTATTGAATGCGGGGAGTAATGGACTTGGAATGCATCAAAAGCATAAGCAATAATACTACAAAACCCTCGGTATATTTGTAAACCTGATGAAACAACTATCCATATTATCTATCTGTCTTTTTACCTTTCTTTCCCTATGTGCTCAACAGGGTTATAAGATAGACGTACAGTTGAAACCCTATAGTAATACCCCTATTTATCTCGGGTATTACTACGGTAAAATCAGGGGCCTTGCCGATTCTGTTCTGCTGAACAGCTCCTCTGAAGGCAGTTTTACAGGAAAAGAACCATTGAAAGGAGGCATTTATTTTGTAGTCAGCCCATCAAAACAAATCCTGTTCGAATTGCTGGTCGATAAAGACCAGGTCTTTTCCATAATGGCAGACACCTCTAACCTGCCAGGCAGTGTGAAGTTTACAGGTTCTCCGGAAAACAAGCGGTTTCAGGAATATTCTGCCTTTGCTGCAGCTACGGGAAAGCAGATTTTTGGTGTTAACCAGCAAACACCCAAAGCTTCTACGCGGAAAGACTCTGCCGCATTAATAACGAAGACCAAAGCACTTGCTGAGAAACTCCGGGTATACCGGGACAGCATTTCTAAAAAAGCTCCTGCATCCTTCCTAACTTCACTTTTTAACGCAATGAAAGACCCGGTTGTGCCTCCTACATCCAGACAACCTGGGGGAAAGTTTGATTCCAATTTTGTTTACCATTATTACAAAGAGCACTATTGGGATGATTTTTCGTTTCTGGATGACCGTATGGTAAGAACGCCTTTTTTTGAGCCGCGCCTGGAGGCCTATTTCCAAAACGTGGTAGCTCCCAATGCAGACTCGATCATCAAAGAAACGGATAACATGTTGCTTCAGTCCCGCAGCGCCAGAGAAATGTATCAGTACCTCATGGTACATTTCGTGCAGCAGTATATTAACCCGGTATACATGGGTCAGGATGCGGTATTTGTTCATCTGTTTGAAAAATATATTAACGCCGGCAAGGCCGAATTCTTTACTCCGCAGTACAAAGAGTTTGCTACCAAACGGGCATATAGCATGATGGCCAACCTGATTGGCCGGCCGGCTCCTCTGCTCGACATGGTAGATACGGCGGGAAATCCTTTGCCATTACACAGTATTAAAGCTCCATTCACGGTGATCTGTTTCTGGGATCCTGCCTGCTCCCATTGTAAGGAAGTAGTACCCAAAGTAGATTCGATCTTACAGTCGAAATGGAAAAATGAAGGGGTAGAAGTATATGGCGTTAAAGTAGACGGTACCAGGGAAGAATGGCTGAAATTTATTCAGGACAAGCACCTGACCGGCTGGAAGCATGTGTATCAACTGAGCGTTAAACAGGAAGAGGAAGTACGTGAGAAAAGAGCAGGTTTCCGGCAACTGTACGATGTTTATCAGACACCCTTGCTGTACCTGCTGGATAAGGATAAAAGAATCATCGCAAAAAAACTAAGCTATCTTCAGATAGACGAAGTAATAGATGCAAAATTAAAAAACGATAAGAAATAGATCATCCTATGCGATTACGCCTGCTTGTTTGTTTACTGTTAATCCATGCCGGCGCTGCTGCACAAACCTTATTTACCTATGGAAAATATACGGTCAGTAAGTTAGAATTTTTAAAAGCGTATAGTAAAAACAACAGCGCGATGAATTCGGACAGCAGCCTGAACTTATCGTATAGCGATTACCTTAACCTGTATGCACGCTTCAGGATAAAAGTGCAGGCAGCACTTGACGAAAAAACAGATACCCTTGCAGCACAGCGCTCCGAACTCCAGGCATTCCGCTACCAGCTTTCGGAAAGTTTTTTGAAAGAAGACGCCAGTATTAAATTGCTGGTGGATGAAGCAATGCTCCGCAGCCTTAAAGATATTCATGTAACAGACCTTTTTATTCCTACCCCTTCCGGGTCTACTCCCGAACAAATCAATACTGCTAAAGTAAAAACGGATAGCATTTACCGCGTTTTGAAAAATGGACGCCCGCTAGCAGATGCAGCAACGGATTACGCTGTGCTGGATCTCGGTTTCGTCACTGTTTTTGTTTTGCCCTACAAGCTGGAGAATATCATTTACACCACCCCGTTAGGAAATTATGCTGCTCCCTTTCAGACCAGCAGCGGTTTCCATATTTTACATCCGGACAAAGACCGGAAAGCGGTCGGGAAAATCCGGATCGCGCAGGTGTTACTGTCCTTTCCTCCTGATGCAGATGAACCCGTTAAAAAACAGATAGCCTTACGTGCGGACTCCGTTTACCAGGCGCTTAAGAACGGAGCCGATTTCTCCGCACTGGCCTTAAAATTAAGTAACGACAATATTTCCTATCCCGCCGGCGGCCAAATGCCTGCATTTGGTGTGGGAGCGTTTGATCCTGTTTTTGAAAAAACCGCATTTGATCTTGCAAAAGACGGAGACATCAGCAAACCGGTACACACTTCTTTTGGTTACCATATATTATCCCGCATGCAACGTATCCCGGTTGTGGAAGATGTTCAGAATAAAGAATGGATAACTTCCATTAAAGAACAGGTGGCGCAAAGTGACCGGATGCAGGTGGCTCAGATTCACCTGATGGAAAATGTTCGCCGTACCATCAGTAAAGATGAACCCGGCATAGCTACAGGATCCGACAGTGCCGTTTTGGAATATTACCGCAACCACCTGGAAAAATACAACCCTGAATTTGCTGAGCAGCTAAAAGAATTTAAGGAAGGAAATCTTTTGTTTACCATCATGCAAAAAAATGTATGGGATGCGGCATCATCAGACAGCGTTGCCTTACTGCAATACTTTAAACAGCATAAAGAAAAATATTACTGGGAGAGCAGTGCAGATGCATTACTGATCACTTCTCAAAGTAAAAAGGATATTTCTGAAGGGCAGGCGGCAATAAAACAATTGTTTCCTGTATGGAGAAAATGGTCTGAACAGAGCAACGGTCTGATACAGGCAGATTCCGGACGCTTTGAACTGAGCCAGATTCCTGTTGCCGGAAGAACCAATTTTACGGAAGGTCTTGCTACAGCACCTGTTACCAGCAGTCAGGACAGCAGCACTGCATTTGCTTATATTGTTAAATTGTACCCGAACAGGGAAGAGAAACAATTTGCGGAGGCTAAAGGGGCAGTGATAAGTGATTACCAGGTATTTCTCGAGAATCAATGGATGGATAAACTACAAAAAAAGTATCCTGTAAAAATCAGAAAAAAAGTATTCAATAGTTTATCGGAATGATCACCAGGATATTATCATACGTAACACGCTACAGTAATTCTTTTACCACATTGTAAATTACTTTGGCCTTGCCCAGGGTATAATAATGCAATACGGGAACACCTGACGCTTTCAGTTCTCTGGATTGCTCCAGCAGCCATTCTCCACCTACTAGTTCTACATCGGCATCGGTTTTACATTTTGTAATCTCCACGCTGAGGTCGTTGGGTATGTCTACGTAAAACGTTCTTGGCAGCACCGACAATTGTTTTTTATTAGTGATGGGCTTAAGGCCTGGGATAATTGGAATATCAATACCTGCTGCACGGCATCTGTTTACAAATTCAAAATATTTTTTGTTATCGAAAAACATTTGAGTGACAATATAATCAGCCCCTGCATCCATTTTTTTCTTCAGGTTCTGAAGGTCATTATCCATATTGGGTGCTTCGAAATGCTTTTCAGGATAACCTGCAACACCTACTGAAAAACTCGTCCGGAACCCATCCCTTATATCTTCCTCCTGATATATTCCGTTGTTAAGATTCATTACCTGTTTCAAAAGATCCAGGGCGTACCTGTTGCCGCCGGGCTCCGGCTCAAATACAGATTCATTCTTTGCCGCGTCGCCTCTTAGCACCAGCACATTATCTACCCCGATAAAATTCAGATCTATCAGTGCGTCTTCCGTTTCGCGTTTATTGAACCCGCCGCATATCAGATGCGGTACCGCATCCACATGATAATAGTTCATAATGGCTGCACAGATCCCTACTGTTCCGGGTCTTTTTCTTATTTCCACTTTATCGAACGTGCCATCCGCCTTTTTCTTAAACACATGTTCGCTGCGGTGATACGTGACGTTTACAAAGGAAGGCTTGAACTCCATCAGCGGATCGAGATGATCGTATATCGAATTAATGGTCTTCCCCTTTAAAGGAGGTAATATCTCAAATGATATTAATGTTTCCTTTGCCTGCCTGATGTGATCGATTACTTTCATTCCCCAAAATTATTTAACAGTCTGTACTGGCCAAACGTTCATCCGGCTGCAAACATAGGACAGGATTTTTGTATTTGTTCCGGTATTTTTGCTGTAAAGCGTTCATTTTGACCAGCGAAATACACACGAGCCAGCTAATTAAATCATACCACAACAGAACCGTAGTAAGCGAAGTATCGGTGAATGTAAAGCAGGGAGAGATCGTAGGACTTCTGGGACCCAACGGGGCAGGCAAAACAACTACATTTTATATGGTGGTGGGCCTGATAAAACCAGATAAGGGAAAGGTATACCTGGATGATGTGGACATCACAAAATATCCCATGTACAAAAGAGCGCAGATGGGCATTGGATACCTTCCGCAGGAAGCATCTGTTTTCCGTAAACTGAGTGTGGAAGACAATATCCTGGCTATCCTGGAAATGACTAAACTGACCAGAGGCGAACAAAAGAAAAAACTGGAAGCGCTGCTGGACGAATTTCATCTCCATCATGTACGCAAAAACAATGGAGACTCCCTGAGCGGAGGGGAGCGGCGAAGAACAGAGATCGCGCGTGCGTTAGCGGTAGATCCGAAGTTCATTCTGCTTGATGAACCCTTTGCCGGCGTAGATCCTATTGCAGTGGAAGACATCCAGGCCGTGGTGGCCAGGTTGAAGTTCAGAAATATCGGCATCCTGATCACAGACCACAATGTAAATGAAACGCTTTCTATTTGCGACCGGGCCTACCTGCTGATTGAAGGAAAGATATTTCAACATGGAACAGCAGAAGAACTGGCCGAAAATGAACAGGTGCGCAAGCTTTATCTCGGTAAAAATTTCGAACTTAAACGAAAAGATTACCTGCACGACGAAGCCCGTGAAGCAATCAACAGAGAAACAATTCAAGAATAGTCCTATTTTGCCAATGTGAAACTATTATCCCCTGCCATATCAGGATTAGCCCGAATGCGTCTATGGCGTATTGAAGCATGGAAAACGCATCCGCACGACTCTCAACGGGAAGTATTACAGGATCTGGTCACCTCCGCCCAGTATACCGAGTTCGGCAAACAATATAATTTTTCGCGTCTCTTTAATATTAAATCGTTCAAGCAGGCTGTTCCCATTCATGAATACGAAGACATACAGCCGTATATTAAACGAATAATGGAGGGCGAGCAGAACGTATTATGGAACACGCCAGTGTCATGGTTTGCAAAAAGCAGTGGTACCACCAGCGATAAAAGCAAGTTCATTCCGCTAACTGATGAAAGTCTTCAGGATTGCCACTACAAGGCGGCCAAAGATGTACTTACTTTTTATTACTGCTTTAATCCGGATTCTGATTTGCTTACCGGCAAGGGACTGGTAATCGGAGGCAGTCATAATATTCACCAGGTGAATGAAGAAGTTCATTACGGTGACCTTAGCGCAGTGTTGTTACAGAACAGTCCTTTCTGGGGAAGCTGGATCAAAACACCTGAGCTCAGCATCGCTCTAATGGATGAATGGGAAGATAAAATAGAAAAGCTCGCGAAGATCACGGTTAAGGAGAATGTAACTTCTATTTCAGGAGTACCCACCTGGACGCTGGTGCTATTCAAACGTATACTGGAACTAACAGGAAAGTCGTGTATTGCCGAGGTCTGGCCAAGTCTTGAACTGTATATTCACGGAGGCGTTTCGTTCAAGCCTTACCGTGAGCAGTTTAAAAAACTGATCGGTAAAAAAATCAATTATCTGGAGATGTACAATGCCAGTGAAGGTTTTATCGCTGCGCAGGAGAATCCGAACGACGAAGGCATGCTGCTTTTTGTTGATCATGGGATCTTTATGGAATTCATGCCGGTGGCAGAATATGGAAAACCCTCTCCCGAAACGATCGGGCTGCGTGAAGTGGAGACAGGAAAAAATTACGCACTGGTTATCAGCACCAATGGCGGCCTCTGGCGCTACCTGATTGGCGACACCATTCGGTTTACTTCCCTAAACCCGTACAAGATCGTTGTCAGCGGACGACTAAAACATTATATCAACGCTTTTGGTGAAGAATTAATTATCGATAATACAGACCGGGCGGTCGAAATGGCCTGCGAAAAATGCAATGCCATAGTAAATGATTATACGGCCGCACCGATATATTTTAATGAAAACAGCAATGGCGCACATGAATGGCTGGTGGAGTTTGAAAAAGAACCCGAAGATATTCACCAGTTTACCGAGGAACTGGATAATGCATTACAGTCATTAAACAGTGACTACGAAGCAAAAAGATATAAAAATATTGCCCTCCGGATGCCATTACTGAAGGTGTTAAAAAAAGGCTCCTTTACGAACTGGCTCAGGAGTAACGGCAAGCTGGGCGGACAGCATAAAGTACCCCGGCTCAGCAACGAAAGATTATTTATTGAAGAGATACTTCAGTATGCCCTTTAATAAAATATAAAACAATACTTATGAAATTACTCGAGAACAAAGTGGCTATTGTAACAGGTGCGGCCCGCGGCATCGGTGAAGCCATTGCATTAAAATTTGCAGAACACGGAGCGCATGTCGCTTTCACCTATGTGAGTGAGAGCAGTGAGGAGAAAGCCATTGCACTGCAGGAAAAATTAAGATCATTGGGTGTAAATGCCAAAGCCTATAAAAGCAATGCCGGAATATTTGCAGAAAGTGAATCAATGGTAAATGATGTACTTAAAGAATTCGGAACTATTGATGTCTGTGTGAATAATGCCGGCATTTCAAAGGATAATTTATTATTGCGGATGACCGAGCAGCAATGGGATGATGTGATCGCCACTAATCTCAAGAGCGTGTTCAACATGACCAAACAGGTCATCAAACCTATGATGAAAGCACGAAAGGGTTCTATTGTCAATATGAGTTCCATTATCGGTATCCGCGGCAATGCCGGTCAGGGAAGTTATGCGGCCAGCAAGGCGGGCATCATTGGATTCACTAAATCTATGGCACTTGAACTGGGTAGCCGCAATATACGTTGCAATGCGCTGGCACCTGGATTTGTAGAAACCGACATGACCAGTTATTTAAAAGAAAGCGATGCAGCAAAAGCCTTTATCGATAAAATACCGCTGGGGCGCTTTGGGTCGGCAGAAGAAATTGCAAATACCACTTTATTTTTAGCTTCCGATATGGGATCTTATGTAACGGGTCAGATACTTAGTGTGTGCGGGGGATTAAATATTTAATTAATAAAAAAAACTTTACTGCTTATTAAATTTTTTTATTGCGGCAGAAGTGAATTCACTGAGCACGAGTTTTCCACTGATCGCTGCACGTTCTGTGAGCAGACTCTCCCAATGTTCTGTTCCTTTCCAAAGCATTTGTTTTAGTGCTGTCATAGCATCCGGATTGGAATGAGCCAGATTTTCAGAAAGTTTCGAAACGGCTTCATCCAATGCACTTGAACTGGGATGCAGTTCTGCATACAATCCTTTACGCAGTGCCCATTCCGCACTACGCCAATGTGCTGAATCGACAGACAAAGCACTGAATGCACCGGTTCCTATTTTTCTTTCCACAGCAGGAGCGATCACAAATGGTCCAAAACCTATCGACAGCTCACTTAATTTAATATCCGCTCCATCCTGCGCGATGGCATAATCTGCCGCAGCGGCAATTCCAACTCCGCCACCTACACATTTTCCCTGAATACGGCCAATGATCAGTCTTGGGCATTTTCGCATTGCATTTATGACATGGGCAAAGCCGCTAAAAAATTCCACGCCTTTTGCAGGGTCTCTGATAGCGGATAGCTCATCAAAAGAAGCGCCCGCACAAAACGAAGTATTGCCGGCAGAGCGGAGAATAATCACTTTTGTATTCGGATCTATTCCTGCATCGTGGATCGAATGCGCCAGCTCATGAAGGATTTTTGAGGGCAATGAATTGCTCCGGGGATGATAAAATTCAATGGTAGTAACAGACTGGTGTGTTTCAGACCGTACATATTCTGCCGTTTCCAATGATGCCATAATTAGTGTTGCTTTTTCCCAATGTTAATGTAAGACCAATTCCTGATCGTACATACATGCACGGAAGTAATATCTTTGCATTATGAAAAAATTCCTCTTTTCCGCTGCGTTAATCGCGATTTTTACTGGCTGTTCGGACAATGCCGGCACTTCGGAACGGATCAACGGATTTACCCACGAATTGAAAAACCAGGAAGATTCCCTGATGCAGGAAGTGATGGATGGTCATGATGCGGCTATGGCAAAGATGGGCAAACTCGCCGCATACCGGAAAGTGGCGGTTAAAAAAATAGATTCACTTGTAAAAGCAAAATCGGCCGACCTGCAGGAAACCGGTTCCTATAAAACACTGGCGGATGGTCTGAAGTCTGCCGAAGACAAGATGAATGAGTGGATGGGCTCTTTTAGTATGGATTCGGCAAAAAACGACAAACAGCGCCGGATAGCATACCTGAGATCAGAAAAAAGTAAGGTGACAAAGGTTAAGGAAGAGATTCTTGAGATCATCCGCCGCGCAGATTCATTGTTCCGAAAATAAAGGATTATTTACAACACCCGTCTTGCCTCAATGGCACTGCACAGCGCATCGAAAATGGCATCCACCTCCCCCTCTCCCTTGAGGAGGATCACCTTATCCAGACGTTCGTAGTACCCGGCAACGGGAGCCGTTTTATTTTCGTATTCCACGATCCTGGCCCTGATTATTTCTTCATTTACATCATCACTTCTGCCGGAGGTTTTACCTCTGTTGAGTAAGCGTCCGATCAGTTCGGCCTCACCCACCCTGAGCGCCAGCATCACATTGATCTCAGCCTTATGCTCCGCCAGCAGTTCGTCCAGCGCCTCAGACTGGGCCACTGTTCTCGGAAATCCATCGAACAAAAATCCCTTAGCCCGGGGGTTACTGATAATTGCGGAGCGGATCATACCGATCACTACCGAATCCGGAACCAACTGGCCATTGTCCATAAATTTCTTTGCTTCAAGACCCAAAGTCGTTTTATTAACGATCTCTTCACGGAGCAGATTGCCCGTTGCAAGATGCATCAACCCGTATTTTTCTATCAGCCTCTCAGACTGTGTTCCCTTCCCGCTTCCCGGCGGACCGAATAAAATAATATTAAACATGCAGGTCTATCTTTTAATGAAGGTTTTAGGGGAGTAAATATAATGTACCCTCTCTGAAAATCCTTTAACAAATAAATAATGAGTTTATAAAGGTTTTGCCGATCCGGTGATCTGCCTCTTTCGTAAATTTATTGATGAAGATTTACCGATACCTGCCAATAGTGATCATGGTAACATTTTTGCAGCAATGCAGTTACTCTCAACCGAAAAATAAGGATATTCGTATGAATGAAGATAAAAACAAGGTCAATCCGGCCTATTCCCGTACAGATACTGCGAGCGTGAACGTCAGTGAGGAAGAATGGAAAAAAGTGCTGCCTGCAGATGTTTACCGGATAGCGCGTCAAAAAGGCACAGAACGTCCATGGACCAGTGAATTTGAGACTTCTAAAGAAATTGGAACCTACTATTGCGCTGTTTGTGGTAACTCTCTTTTTTTAAGTGATACCAAATTTGAAAGCGGCTGCGGATGGCCCAGCTTTTACCAGCCGGTATCCAAGGGCAGTATTATTTATGAATCGGATAATACCCTGGGTATGAAGCGTACGGAAGTGATGTGCGGAAGATGCAAATCTCATCTCGGACATGTATTTGAAGACGGACCTCCTCCAACAGGACTGAGATACTGCATTAACGGAGTGGTACTGGATTTTGAAAAAGCAAAAGCGGCGGAAAAAACCTACGAAGGAAAAAATAAATAATTTTAACATCTGTGTTGATATAATAAAGAAGCTGTATCTAAACCCAGGTACACGTTCTTTAGTTGGATACGGGACAGATCATGTTTTCTTTCTTCATATACCCCCTTCAGAATACAGGATTATAAAGGTTCTGAATAAACGTTTGGTACACCCTCTATTATCCAGTGTATGCCAGTTGATTTTCAATTTCCCCATGACCTAAAAACGTTTGTTATACCCTCTATTATTGGTCTTTGACAGGGTTGAGGCAAACCTTGTTACCTTCGGGCGTGCGCAAAAAGAAAAACATTGTACTCGAAAATATAACGGTGGAAGATTATGCCGCCGAAGGAAAATCCTTAGCCAGGGTAGATGGTAAAGTGATCTTTATCGCCGAAGCGATTCCCGGAGATATAGTCGATGTACGTTTAAGCAAAAATAAAAAAGACTGGGCGGAAGGAAGACCCGCTCACTATCATAGTTATTCTCCGGACCGCGTTAAACCCTTCTGCCAGCATTTTGGCATTTGCGGCGGGTGTCAGTGGCAGATGCTTCCTTACGACAAACAATTACATTACAAACAAAAGCAGGTGTATGATAATCTTCAACGCATTGGTAAGGTAACACTTCCCATAATGGAGCCCATCGAAGGTGCGTTTCCTGTTACACGCTACCGCAATAAGCTGGAATACACTTTCAGTAACAGGCGGTTTCTGCTCCCCGAAGAGCTGGGCAACGAAGCCATCAGTGCGCAGATGAATGTAGCAGGATTTCATGCGAAAGGTTTATTTGACAAAGTGGTGGACCTGGTGGAATGTCATCTCCAGCCCGAGCCCACGAATGCTATACGGCTGGCGGTCCGAAATTTCGCACTGGAGCATGGGTACAGCTTTTACGATATCCGGGAACAACACGGATTTCTACGCACTATGCAGGTAAGGATCTGCCGTACCGGAGAGGTCATGATCAATATCGTTTTCGGAAGCAGGGAAGAAGAAAAAAGAATAGCACTTCTGGAGCATATTGCAGCCCTTTTCCCTTCCATTACCGCGCTGCTCTATACCATCAACCTGAAAAAAAACGATAGCCTGTATGATCTGGAACCTATTGTTTACAAAGGCAGCGGATTCGTAATAGAAACACTTGGGCAGTATAAATTTAAGATAGGGCCTAAATCTTTTTTTCAAACCAATACCTCCCAGGCAGAAAATCTCTATAAAATAACCAGGGAATTTGCAGAGCTGACCGGAAAAGAAACCGTATATGATCTTTACTGCGGTACAGGGAGTATCGGCATATTCGTAAGCGATCATGCTAAAAAAGTCATTGGCGTGGAACTGATCAGTGAAGCTATTGAAGATGCCAGAGAGAATGCGTTATATAACGGTATTGAACATGCGCAATTTTTTACGGGTGATGTAGCAGAAATATGCACCGATGCTTTTTTTGCCGAGCATGGCCGGCCCGATGTGATCATAACCGATCCCCCAAGGGCAGGGATGAGTGACCATCTGATAAAAAAAATTCTGGCGATTGCAGCGCCACTGGTAGTGTATGTGAGCTGCAACCCCGCAACTCAGGCGCGCGATCTCTTCCTGCTGAGTGAAAAATATATGGTAACCCGTGTGCGGCCGGTAGACATGTTTCCACACACGCATCATATAGAGAACGTTGTTCAGCTGAGGTTAAAAATTAATTAAGCCTGCAGGCACCCCATTAACAATAGTTATATTTGACACTTAAATTTTCGTAGGATGACAGATGTAAGAATGAATAGTTTTCAGTCTATTCCTCCAGTGATAAAAAACCTGGTTATCATCAATTCGCTGATATTTTTAGCCCAAACCGTTTTTCAGAGCCGCTGGCCGAATGGCATAGAGAATCTTTTTGCGCTGCACGATATCCGGGCAGAACTGTTTAAGCCTCACCAGCTGGTAACCCATCTGTTCCTGCACGGCAGTTTTACTCACTTACTTTTTAATATGTTCGCGCTGTGGATGTTTGGCAGCATTCTGGAGAATCTATGGGGTCCCAAAAAATTTCTCATCTTTTACATGCTCTGCGGTCTGGGAGCAGCATTTCTCCACCTGGGAGTTCTGTATGTAGAACTGGCTGACACGTTCCGCCTGCTGCATGCTATGCCGCAGGAAGCCATGAACAGTGAGGAGTATCAAGGGTTGTGGTATAAGGCTAATCAGGCTACAGTAGGAGCATCCGGAGCGATCTTTGGCTGCCTGGCAGCGTTTGGCTACCTGTTCCCGAACAGCATGATCTACGTGTATTTCTTTCTTCCTTTAAAAGCAAAATGGTTTGTTATCATTTATGCGGCAATGGAGCTATGGCTTGGTTTTAACAACTCTGCAGGTGATAATGTAGCTCATTGGGCGCACCTGGGAGGGGCAATGGTTGGAATTTTACTGTGCCTTTACTGGAACAAGACCAACAGGAAGAACTTTTATTGAAATCGTTCCGTAAATTCATAAAAAAATACTGTGCTACAAGAGGACCGTTACCGGAAAAGAATGATACTGGGGCAGGATGGCAATTCCCTTGTGATGTTACTGGCCATACTTGCACTGGTATTTTGCATCTTTAAATTTTTATACATTACCTACTACCTCTCGGGATGGAGTTTCGACTCTTTTTACAAAGGCATTTACAACTGGTTTATTCTTCCTGCCGAACCGTTGAGGTTAGCAACACGCCCATGGACACTGATCACCTATATGTTCCTTCATGAAGGCGTATTTCACCTCCTTGGAAATGTACTCTGGCTCTGGGCCTTCGGGTATATTCTGCAGGATCTGGCTGGCAACAATAAGATCGTGCCGTTGTTTCTTTACGGAGGGATAGCAGGAGGCCTTCTGTTTCTTTTAGCTAACAATACTTTCCCTGCCCTGGTGTCTACCATAGACGGCAGAACACTTCAGGGGGCATCTGCAGGAGTAATGGCTGTAGCGATCGCCACTACCACACTTGCGCCTCATTACAGGGTTTTCCCCTTGCTAAACGGAGGTATCCCTCTTTGGATCATTACCATTGTTTTTATCCTTATCGATATTGCCAGTATTACCGGCTCTAACGGTGGCGGACACATTGCTCATCTGGGCGGTGCAGCCATGGGATTGTTTTTTGTACTGCAGCTGAAAAGGGGGAATGACCTGGGTGCCTGGATAAACCGCTTCTTTGACTGGACCGCTAACCTTTTTAATCCCGATAAAAAAGAATGGAAAAAAACGGCTAAGAAAGAACACTACTATAACACAAAGGGTACACAGCCTTATAAAAAAGTGGCCAATGTTACGCAAAAACGAATTGATGAAATCCTGGACAAGATCAATCAGCAGGGCTACCGGTTTCTGTCAGATGAAGAAAAAGAGATCCTGAAAAGGGCTTCGGAAGAGGAACATCAGTAAATTTAAAGCATGGCCTATGTCTTCCGGAATTTTACTAAAAAGATACTCATAGCAGCCAACCTCATTGCGGCATGTGTTTTCCTGCTGGCCTGCTGCAATGCCTTTCTTTCTCCGGTACAGTGGTGGTTCATTTCTTTACTGGGACTTGCTTTTCCATTCTTACTGATCCTGATTGTGGCTTTTTTTCTGCTGTGGCTGCTGCTCCGGTCCCGCTGGGCTTTTTTGCCGCTCGCCTGCCTGGCAATGGGTTTTACCAATATCCGGGCACTTTTTGGCTTTAATTTCAAGCAGAATTATTCGCCAATTAAGCCGGCTGGCTCCTTAAGGATCCTCACCTGGAATGTTTCCTGGTTCGATGAACAGACCAAGGAGGATAAGTCACGGGTGTCCTTCCGTAAAGACATGTTTGACTTTATTGCAGCACAGAACCCGGATGTTCTTTGCTTTCAGGAATATGTTGAACTCACTAACCGGGGCCGCTCCTACAGTAACCGGAAAGAAATGGTGCGGCTGGGTTATCCTTATCATGTGATCGCCTACGATTATTTCGGATGGAAGAATAATTTTCTTGCCGGAATTGCATTGTTTTCAAAATATCCATTCACAGATACGTTTCATTTCAGATATGGAGGCCCGTTACTGCTTAAAGCAAATGAAAGCCTGATCGGTGGCGACATCACCATTGAAGGCCATAAAATCCGCATTTTCACTACCCACCTTCAATCTGTTCTCTTTCAAAAAAATGATTACCGTAGCCTCGAAATCATTAAAACAGCGGCAGACAGTATGTATGTTGCCTCCAAAACCGTCATTAAAAAATTAAAACAAGGCTATAAATTCCGGGGTGAGCAGGTTGAAATGGTAAGCAGATATTTGAACGAAAGTCCCTACCCAACCATTATTTGCGGAGATTTTAACGATGTCCCGAATTCATACACTTACTTTAAAATGAAGGGTAGCAGAAAGGATGCGTTTATAGAAGCAGGACAGGGCCTCGGCCATACGTTTTCCAAAGTGGCCCCTACGCTCAGGATAGATTACATCATGACCGATCCGGCATTTGACGTTTTGCAGTATTTCAGGTATTTTTTGCCCTTTTCAGAGCATTATCCCGTGATAGCAGATGTGGCCTTGTCTGATACTGCGAATTGATCCATATTTTGCACCCCTTATCAAGTAAACCGAGCGAATGTCTGCACTGAAAGTTCATAATTCTTACACAAGACAAAAAGAAGTTTTTGTACCCATTACTCCCGGCCATGTGGGCATGTATGTCTGCGGACCAACGGTTAGCGGCGAAAGCCATCTGGGACATGCACGTCCGTATATCACCTTTGATTTTATTTACCGTTACCTCGTGCACCTCGGCTTTAAAGTGCGCTATGTACGTAATATTACAGATGCAGGACATTTTGAAGAAGAAGGACGCGAAGCGGAAGACAAAATTTCTACAAAAGCAGTACTTGAAAAACTGGAACCCATGGAGCTGGTGCAGAAATACACCAATCTGTTTCATTGGGCAATGAAGCAGCTGAACAATACAGAACCCAGTATCGAACCTACTGCTACCGGTCATATCGTAGAGCAGATCGATATGATCAAAAAGATCATTGAAGATGGATATGCATATGAAGTAAACGGCTCGGTATATTTTGATGTAGGGAAATATTCCGCACACTATCCTTATGGCAAACTCAGCGGAAGAATAGTGGAAGATCTTCTGGAAACCACAAGGGTGCTGGAAGGTCAGGAGGAGAAAAGAAATAAAGCCGATTTTGCATTATGGAAATCGGCACCTCCGCAGCATATTATGCGCTGGAACAGCCCCTGGGGAGCAGGTTTCCCCGGATGGCATATCGAATGTTCCGCGATGAGCACAAAATACTTAGGAAAGGAATTTGATATTCATGGCGGAGGGATGGATCTGCAATTTCCGCATCATGAAAGTGAAATAGCCCAAAGCACCATCTGCAATAAAAAAATGCCTGCCCGGTACTGGCTGCACAACAACATGATCACGGTAAATGGCCGAAAGATGGGCAAGAGTTATAATAACCAGATCAAACTGACCGAGATGTTCTCGGGTGATCATCCGCTGCTTAAAAAGGGATACAGTCCGATGACCATCCGCTTTTTTATTTTACAGAC
>JAYUXA010000306.1:0-5706 GCA_043753245.1 Chitinophagaceae bacterium | reverse complement strand
TCGGCGTTGTTGCTCCAACCGATAAACTTACTGTAGGAGGGAATATCGCTCCTTCAACAGATAACCTGTATACCATGGGTAAATCAGGAGCGAGGTGGACCGCTGTGTGGTCAGCCAACGGAACGATCCAGACCTCTGATAAACGATTAAAGACCAACATCGAAAAACTTTCTTACGGGTTAAAAGAAGTCATGGCATTGCATCCTGTAAAATACAACTGGAAAGCATCTCCTGATACAGATCCTAAAATAGGATTGATAGCCCAGGAAGTTCAAAAAATAATTCCTGAAGTGGTAACGGGTGACGAGAAAAAAGATACGCTGGGAATGAATTATGCCGAACTGATACCTGTATTGATCAATGCCATTCAGGAACAGGAAGTTCAAATACTGGAAATAGAAAAAAACATTAGCGCACTGAAGAATAAAAAGAATTAATATGCTCAAACAATTCGTTAATTATTGTTTGTTGATGTTGTTGTCCTCACCGGTTTTTTGCCAGACCGGATTCGGAACAGCAGCACCCAACTCCACACTGGATGTACGGGGTGCGGTGGCTATCGGTTTAAGAACCTTCACCACTTCCACTACGCTAAGCTTCACCGATCATACTATTGTATTCACCGGCACTGCTGATGCAACCGCCACACTCCCGGATGCCACATCCTGTAAAGGAAGAATATACTGGATAAAAAATGCAAGTGGCACTCTTCCTGTTCCTGCGGTACATCTGGTAACCACCGCTGCACAAACTATTGGATCCGCTGCAGGATATGATGTGGATGAATTAAATGAAGCAGTGCGGCTGATCAGCAATGGCCAGAATTGGGAGATCGCTTCACAGGGTATTCCCACGGCCAAAACGCTTACTACCGGTGGAGCTTGGAAACAGGGCGGAAATACGCTGAAACTAATCAAAACTATTGGAACTATCTCGAATACGGATTTCCCTTTTAATACAGGAAACACCGAAATGATGCGGCTGAGCTCTGCAGGTTTTTTAGGGATCGGAACAACCAATCCACAATCCCGGCTGCATGTATTAAACGACAATAACGATGATGGTAATAATTATGTATTCTCTGATTATTTTAACGGAGCAGCTACAACGGCTGGATTTTTTATGAAAAAATCTTCCGGCACTTTTTCCAGTCCCGGAAACCTGCAGAATGGAGATACAATAGGTCAGTTCAGGTTTTCACCCAGGTATAGCGGGAGTGTATTAAATTCCAGAGGATCAGGGCTCGACGCAGTATACAAAGGTGATGGGATTACCAGCCTGACAGACTTTCGTTTTTTTACCAGCAGTGCCGAAAGGATGCGTATCAATGAAAATGGAAAAATATGCATTGGCACTACAGTACCTGATGGATTAAATCCGGAGAAATTGCTGGTGGATGCCGGAAATACAGGCTCTTATAATGTAATCAGCGGTAAGGGTGATATCAATAATTATCTGCAGTTGAATGTTCATAATAATTCCAGTGGACTGGCTGCCAGCAGCGATCTGGTTGCTACAGCAAACAATGGTACTGAATCAGACAATTATATCGATCTGGGAATTAATAGCAGTGCTTACAATACTGCCACACTTCCTATCCTCAATGCTATCAATCAGGCGTATCTATACAGCACCGGTGCAGATTTTGTGATCGGAAATGGAACTGCGCTGCAGGATCTTGTTTTATTTACCAACGGCTATGCTCTGGCCAACGAACGGATGAGAATTACATCAGCAGGCAATATAGGTATTGGACAGATCAGTACCCTTAATGAAAAATTAATTGTTGGTGGGATAGTTACTCCGGGATCGGATAATGCATACACACTCGGAACAAGTACCGCACGATGGAGTCAGGTATGGGCCACGAATGGGGTAATTCAGACTTCAGACCTTCGGCTGAAAACGAATATCCAACCATTAACCTATGGAATTAAAAACCTGATGCAGATGCACCCCGTGGGCTACAACTGGAAAACAGATCCTGACCATCACCGTAAAATAGGATTAATTGCACAGGAAATACAACAGGTCATTCCGGAAGTCGTTAAAGGAGATGCTTCACGGGAAAATTTAGGAATGAACTATGCAGAACTGGTGGCGGTACTTATCCATTCTTTACAGGAACAACAACTGAAAATAAAAGACCTCAACGAGCAATTGAATATATTAATGCTGCATTGATTGCCTAAAAAATACCGTATGAACAAATTACTTTCCCTGCTTATTGTGTTAAAAGCTTCTGTTGGTTTCGCGCAGTCAGATCTGCAGAATACTGGAATTATTTATATATCCGGCAGCCCGGATACGCTTTATGTAAATGCGTCCATGACCAATACCAGTGTGGCCGCGTTAACCAATAACGGCAATTTATATATCACACAAACCCTCACTAATGCCCAATCGGGAATGGCTGTAGGTACGGGTACGTTATACCTCAACGGTGTGTCTTCTCAAAGTGTGGCTGGATCACAGCCTTTTAAAACATTAAATCTGGTCACCGGCAATACTGCAGGCATTGTCCTCAACAATAATTTACAGGTTAGCGGTGTCCATACGTTTGCCAATGGTATTATTTCCAGTTTTGCGGCATCCAACTTTCTGGTGTACGAAGCAGGTTCTTCTTATACCGGAGACGGGGATAGCAGGCATGTAAGCGGATGGGTAAAAAAATTCGGGAATTCTAATTTTATTTTTCCCGTAGGCAATGGCAGTGTTGAACGTCCGGTACAGATCGCGTCCCTGACAACCAGCTCTGAATTTACTGCACGTCATTATCAAGCAACCACTAATACCAGTAATCTGCAGTCACCATTATTATCAGTAGACCCTTATGAATATTGGCAGATCAACAGAATAGCCGGTGGTAATGCAAACGTAAATATGAACTGGAACAACCCTAAGTTGACCTTTCCCCAATATTTATTATCTTCTATCAGAGCCGCTTATTATACAGCTGGATTATGGACAAATGTTGGAGGATCTGCAACCGGGGATGTGACCACTACCGGAAATATTACTTCCAATACGATGACCAACTTTGGAGCCTTCACCTTTGGAAGCATTTCGGCTATGCTGCCGCTGAATTTCTTAAGTACGAATGCCTTCAGGAAACCGAACAGCACGCTGGTCGAATGGAAAACTGCCAACGAAGTGAACGTCCATCATTTTGAAGTGGAGAAAAGTACCGATGGACATCATTTTGTAAAAATAGGCAGCGTACCCAGTCAGATCAACCCTGGTGCAGGGGAGTATACTTTTACGGATACCCATGCAGGGGAAAAAAGAATTTATTATCGGATCAGAAGTGTTGATAATGATGGTAAATACCTTTTCTCCCGCATAGTGCTGGTTGTTGATGGCACACAGCATAATGAGGAACTCTATGTATCCAACCCAGTTACCAATCGTATCTATCTGAATGTGAACAGTCTGCCTGCCGGGAATTATAATTACCAATTGCTTGGCAATGACGGACAGCTTGTACAATCCGGCACTATAACGATCACCGGTACTGGTTTGTATAGTATCGGCTTAATCAATGCAGTGCGTCCCGGCATTTATGTGTTAACGCTGGGCAATCTTAATTTTATCAGAAATGAAAAACTGCGTATCCTATAATAATCCTTTTGAGAACTACCTGACCATTATATTATGAATGATTATCCAATTCAACTCCTATTTGTACTGCTGCCTTTCTGGCTCTCTGCGTGGTTTAAAGTAGTTTGTCTGGTGATCATTGCCATTAGTTTTATCCTGTTCTATATCATCAGGATCCGTGCAGCAAAAGATGGTCATTCTATATTAGAAAGCAAATTACATGAGCGGGATGAACTGCTATTTTATGCAAGAGAAAATGAAAAGAATGCGAGGGAGGATGCACTAAAAACACGCCTCTCCACCGTGGAATTACTGGCTAAGCTGAGTCATGAGATCCGGACCCCGATGAACGGTGTTCTGGGAATGACGGGTATGCTGGCAGGAACGGCCCTGACGGCCGAGCAAAAAGAATATCTTGATTCGGTAAACCATTGCAGCAATTCACTGATCACCTCTATTAATACTATCCTCCTGAATTTTTCTGTAAGCAGTTCTCCGGGCCAGCGGGAGATGGAACTTCACGAAAAATTAATGAAAACCAATAATGGCTCCACTCCCCCCGTATCTCAGAATAGCCTGCATCTGTCCGATTCTTTTTCAAAACAATATCCATTAAGGATACTGGTAGGTGAAGACAATGTAATGAACCAGCAATTAGTGCTGATGATTTTAAAACGTCTCGGATATGAAGCTGATGTGGCAGTAAATGGCAATGTGGTACTGGAAATGGTGAGTGAAAAAAATTATGATCTGATTTTTATGGATGTTCAGATGCCGGAAATGGACGGTTTGGAAGCCACCCGCATGATCAGGCTTTGCCTGAGTGTGCAACCCGTAATTATTGCTATGACGGCAAATGCTATGCTGGGTGACCGGGAGGAATGCCTCAGGGCAGGAATGGATGATTATATCAGTAAGCCACTTAACTTTCAGGAGCTGGTAACCATTTTGGAAAAATGGGCAACGCATATCAGGGAGAAGGTCTGAATAAAATAATCACTCAGATGTTCTAAACAAATATTAAGTTTGGGCTGACACGATCGAACAGGGAATTTCCTCCACCACTAACTGATAAATTTGCCTCCAGATGCCCGAACGGATGGTATATAACCAGACTGACTGCTGGAAAGGATTGCAAAACGGAGATCCGGTTGCTCTTGGTTATCTCTATGATACATACGCCGGGATCCTTTTCGAAAAAGCAGCAGTAATGACCGACAACCGTGATCTGGTCAAGGATACCCTGCAGGATGTTTTTATTAATATATGGTTTTACCGTAAATCGCTGGGCAACGTCCTCCATTCGCAGCATTACCTGGTTAAAGTAATGCGCCATCTCCTTTTAAAGAAGCTAAATACTCCGTCAAGCCTCCCTACGGAAAAAATGATCCTGGTCTGCCCCGACCTTAATGCAGAAGAAAAAATGATCTCTTCAGATCTTTCTTTGGAAACGGGCAGCCGGCTGCGACACGCTGTTACCCACCTCACGGAAAAACAGCAATCCGTTATTCAGCTTCGTTTTTATGACGGGCTGAGCTACAAACAGATTGCTGTGAAGCTCCGGATGAATTATCAATCGGTAAATAACCTTGTATTCCGCACACTTCTCCACCTCAGAAGACAATTATAAAATAAAGTTGCTGGCAACTGAGTATCAACCAACAGATATGCACTCCTGTATCTGTATGCTTAAAGTGGGGCAGGTGTATAAACCTGCTGATGTTCCACTACATCAATTACTCTAACATAGCCAGAATGATTCCTCTAAGTGAGCTCGAAAAAGCACAAATTAAAGATGCGGTATTCGCAACAATCGAAGATCAAACTACAGCAAAGGCTCTTCCGGCACGTAGAACGTATTCTTCCCGGATGCGGTACCCAATGGCTGCCGCAGTGATTGGTCTGCTATTCCTTCCTTTGTTTCTTTTTGTTCCTGTAAAAAACAGCAGCAACATCACTGAAAAAACCGGAGAGGAAGAAACAAAACGGATCATCTTACCGGACGGGTCTTCTATAGTTCTCAACGCCCATTCATCCATTAAATACAGCAACAACTTTTCATCTGATCCTGTACGTGAAGTATTCCTGCAGGGAAATGGGTATTTC